>CAYPBX010000156.1:0-6381 GCA_964409075.1 uncultured Candidatus Obscuribacterales bacterium | reverse complement strand
GGTCGCAGTGCCCCACATGCGGGCTGTGGAGGTGCCCGGCGACCAGGTAATCGGTGTGGTCGGCGTGGGGAACTGCTTCATGCCCGCAGCCGGCGCCATGATTGTGAAAGCTCTCGTGTTCCTGGCAGTCGTGATCAGGAGTGCAAGCTGCTGAATGTTCCAGGCGATGCTCATCTACATGGTCTACATGCACGTAGTGCATGTGTCCCTCATGAAGATAGTCGGTGTGGTCGCCATGCTCGAGGGTTGTATGCCCGCAGCTCGGACCGTGGGGATGCTCATGGCCATCATGTTGTGTGCAGTTCATCTCAGGCTCCTTATCTGTGAATCTGTTTGCGCACGTTTATATAGTATACCCCAGTATACTATCCAATCTTGAAAAAGAAGATTAAAACAGCTGCTCCCGCCCCAGAGCTGTGCGTTGGTACTGCCGGCAAGTCTCTGTGAGTCGAGGATTCCTGGCACGTCATCGCGCTCGTCTTTGGGCTTATAGAAGGCTCATTTGTTTAAGTGAATTAATTTTAGCAGAAGTTCACAAAAGTCAAACAAGATGGGCGGACTGTCGATCCAGAGGCCAAAGCAAGCACCGGCCAGGCCAACGGTACCTGGACGGTGCTTTATGTCTTCAGCTTCTCCTTAAGCTTCCGCCGTTCCAATCTTAGCCGCCCGGAGATGCGTAGCAGGCGCCGCCAATAGTTACAAGCGCGGGCAGATACCGCCTGCAAGTCTGTCGAGCGTCTCAATTCTCTTCTTAACCGGGGGATGCCGATCGCCCAGACGTCGCCACCATCTCCGCAGCCGAAAGAAAAATCCATCTGCCTTCTGACTCTCATCGTCGATGGGAAGGAGCGGGCTGGCGAAAAATACTGGTGTTAGCCCGGCAATGATAATGAAGTGGCGCATGTCGATATCGTGCCTCTGCATATGGTTGACAATCTTCTGCAAAGCTGTTGACAGAGCACAGGGATTTCCGGTCCAGTACGCTGCCTGAGCATCGGCTGCGCTCTCTCTTGCCCGTGTGACAAACAGCAAGATCATCCTTACAAGACAACTGACGAGATAGAAGACCAGAAGGGTCGACAGGAAGGTGATGATTCCAGCTCCCGGCAGCAAGAGCTTCTTGTCTCCCTTAACCCGCCGGGAGAGTCTCTCCATAAGCGGTGCCCGTTGCGATATGAATGCCAGATTAAAGAGACGGGGAAAGGCGGTTGCCAGGATAAGGCTGAAGAGAGAGGCTGTGGCTGCCAGGCAGGAGAGAATGGCCACGTCGTAGTTGCGGACGTGGGCAAGCTCGTGGGCAAGCACAGCTTCTAGCTCGTCGTCGCTGAGGTTAAGTGCTAGCAGCCCTTCGGTTACTGCTATGAAAGACTGGCCAGGGGTCCTGCCTGTGGCAATGGCATTGGGAATCAGCAGCGGCGAAACATAGACAGGGGGAGCGACTTTAAGATCAGTCTTGCCCAGGAGCCTGTTTACTATGCCGATTAGCCGGACGTGATCGGGGTTGGTTGCCTCCGGGCTCTGGCATAGTGTCAGCCTTCTGGCGATGCTGGCGCTGAAGTACCAGCCCAGGAGGGGAAAGAGGACTGCCAGGCCAAGAATGCAGGCAGCCAGCGAGAAATCAAGCCCCAGTAAGAATAGTGCAACTGCCATGAGCGTGGCTAAGGCTCCTGCGCCAAGGATTGTCTGAATCCAGGTGAGCATAAGCTGGCGGGAGCTGAGCCGGCGTTCTCTGTTGCCTCTTCTCTTGGAGGCTCCAGGCCGAGTTTGCATCGGGTTCCCCTTTGTATGATTGCTTGCCTGGTGGTGAAGCTAATAACCCCCCACGCCCTGAAAGGAAGAGATGTTTGAGCGGAAATAGCGTGCTATTGCTGTTTTGGACTTGTGTCTCAGGTGAGCGGTTGTTGGTGAAGATAGCGATTCACACTATCGCAACAGGCAAAGCAATTCCAAAAGCAACACTCCGATGAAAACCACTAGTTGAGCGTTGCCAACTACTACACGTGTGGGCGGGACCATATGCCACCAGGGCTGGGCTGTTACCTGCCCCCTGCGTGATGGGTTATAGACGAAACGCCGTACTAGTCAAGTTAAGATTACAGTTGGCGCAATTAAGAAGAGGAGTCCATGACCTTACCGGGAAAGCAGCAGCCAGAAGCCTTTTTCCCTTTTGCCCCACTGGCACTGCCCGGCTTGTTTCCCTCTGTCCAGAGGCGTTTCTTCTTGTAGGTCTGTAAGTAAGGGCTTTCCTCTGAGAACGGGTACTGAACGGTGTACTTCTGGTCTACAGCCTTCTGAATGGCTGCCAGAGGTTTGTTTAGCCTCTTCATCTTGAGTGCCAGCAAGGCTTCCTCTTGGCAGATATGACAGTCTGCGCCGTGCACGGTCACAAAGCAATCTAGGAGATTCTTATGGTCGTCGGTGATGTCGCAGCCGCAGTAACAGAAAAGCTTGTGACAGACCTCCGGTATGGTTTTGGCAGCGGCATATCCCATTGCTGCAGCTCCAAAAAACTGTCCTGGAGGCAGAACGGCCGGTAGCTTCTCCGGTACCGCTTGTGGGGGGACTGTCGAGCCAAAGGTACCGTGGACCGGCTCTGCCTTGCCAGGACCAGCATTGGCTGCAATCGAAAAGCAGAAATACAAGGCGCTGACAGCTAAAGGCAAGGAGTGTCTGATCTTAATATCCATGTACCCCTTTCTGCTCCATAGATATGCCGCCATTCAATCACCCTATGGTTACTTGTAACAGAGGCAGCTTCTGTCGTCAAATTGTCAAGATCTGGTATCATCACTCAATTACCGGGCTTGCAAATTACATTTAACAGTCAGACCGGCGCCGGCCGGTGTCTGCAAGACGGCGGGAGAAGAGCTTTGAGTTTTGCCTGTGACGTGATTGTAGTAGGCGCCGGCCACGCAGGCATCGAGGCAGCGTACGCGGCAGCCAGACTGGGGATGTCCACAGTCATGCTGGCTGTTAACCTGGACACGATTGGCGCCATGCCCTGTAATCCTGCCATCGGCGGACCAGGGAAGTCTCATCTTACTCGTGAGGTCGATGCCCTTGGCGGTGTGCAGGGGTTGGCAGCCGATGCGACCTACCTGCAGCTGAGAATGTTGAATGTCAGCCGCGGGCCGGCAGTGCAGGCCCTGCGGGCCCAGAGCGATAAGCGCGAGTACAGCCGCTTTATGAAGCGGTTGATGGAGGAGCAGCCGAATCTAACTTTGAAGCAGGGCATGGTTGTCGAGTTTCTCATCGAAGGTGGGCGGGCTTGCGGTGTGAGGCTGGCTTTTGGGGAGATCATTCGTGCACGGGCTGTCATACTCTGCGCCGGCACCTTCTTGGAAGGGACCATCTGGATCGGCAGGCAAACGCAGCCTGCCGGCCGTGCCGGTGAGTTTGCCTCCCAGGGGCTGTCAGCCTCTTTACGGGCGCTCGGCTTCCAGCTGGGCCGACTTAAAACAGGCACCCCACCGCGCCTGGATGGCCGGAGTATCGACTACACAGGACTGCCGGTTGTCCCTGGCGATGAGGACCCGCAGTTCTTCTCCTTCTTGGACGAGCGCCCGTCCAGAGACCAGCTTGTCTGCCATCAGACCCGGACTGTTGAAGCTACTCATGAGATCATCCGGGCTAATTTGCACGAGTCGCCCATGTACTCGGGCCTTATTGAAGGAGTTGGTCCACGCTACTGCCCTTCCATAGAAGACAAGGTCGTCCGCTTTGCCGACAAGGACAGCCACACCCTCTTCCTGGAGCCGGAGGGACGTGCTACTGCCGAGGTCTATCTCCAGGGGCTGTCGACAAGCTTGCCGGTTCATATCCAGGAGCGCATCGTTGCCTCGCTGCCTGGTCTGGAGAAGGCCATGATTATGCGATCGGCTTATGCTGTCGAATACGACTATCTGCCGGGTGTTCAGTTTAAGCATACGCTCATGGCCAAAGATCTGGAGGGTTTCTTTGCTGCCGGGCAGATGCTGGGCACCAGCGGTTACGAGGAGGCGGCTGCCCAGGGCATTGTCGCCGGCATAAATGCGGCCCTGTACGTTGCCGGGACTGAGCCCCTCATATTCGAGCGGGCCTCAAGCTATACAGGAACCTTGATCGATGATCTGGTAACCAAGGAGATCGGGGAGCCTTATAGAATGATGACATCCAGATCGGAGTACCGGCTCATCTTGCGGCAGGATAACGCTGATGTCAGGCTCACCCCTGTTGGCAGGCAGGTGGGGCTGGTTGATGATCACCGCTGGGCTCTTTTTGAGCGCAAGCTTGAGGCGATGGAAGGCGAGCGCAAGCGCTTGAGGGAGACGCGCATTCATCCTGATGTTAGCTTGAATCTGGTGCTGGCTGACTGTGGCGAAGTGCTGAGACAGTCTCTGACCTTAGAGGAGCTGTTGCGCAGGCCCAGGGTAACCTACGCCTTGATTGAAAAGGTATGTCCGGCTGAGCCGGGAGAGGAATTTCCTCATGCGCTGGAGGTGGAGACCGACATTAAGTATGCAGGCTACATCGAGCGCCAGAGGAACCAGGTCGCCCAGGCAGCCAAGCTGGAGAATGTGAAGCTGCCACAGGATATCGATTATGCAAACCTGGATCATCTTTGTTTGGAGACGAGGGAGAAGCTAAGCAGGATTAGGCCAGCGACGCTGGGGCAGGCAGCCAGGATAGGTGGTGTGAGAGCTTCTGATATATCGGTTCTTCTTGTCTGGCTGGAGGCGAAAAGGAGACGCCGCAAGGAGACGGGCGTGGCAGGAGATGTCCAGGTGGCAGGCGATGAAAGGGTGACTGCCACAACTTTTCCACAATTTCAGAGTAAAGTGCCATAGATATGAAGGTAAACACCGGGACTGTTGCCGTTATCGGCTGCAGTAAATGAGTGGTGTAGTCACAGGCTCTGGCGGCTAGTTTGAAATGCATTTACCCTTGGAGCGCAGATGGTCGAGCAAGTACTTCCTAAAGGTTGCTTATGCTCTTGCGCAAGGGCGGTTGGTGGCGAAGGTAGACCAGGGCTGGTGTCAAAAGTCGAAGCGCTGGACCTAATCGGCAAGTTTGTAAGGAGACGGTGACTATTATGGAAACATCAGTGGGCAATGCAAGCGGGCTGGAGGCGGTTCAAAGCTGTAACCGCATCTCTTGCTGGCCGCCGTTTGATTCCAAGGAGGTCGAGTTTGAGAAAGCTCTCAAGAGCGCTGCTGACAGCGGCGCGCCGATTATTCTCTCTTTCGTGCGCTCCGGGCAGCAGAGCTCCCAGGAGCTCAGCGGGCTGGTAATGCCTGCCTTGAAAGCTCGTTTCGGCCCGAGAGCGATATTTGTTCTGGTCGAGGTTGCCAGCCTTTGTGGGCGGAGATTGGCGCAGCAATTCTCCACCGACCTTCAGTGTCCCTATACGCTGGTCCTGGGTATTCGACATGGCAGCGATGGAGCGCTCTTAGCCTATGAGCCTGTAATGCATAGATTTGTAGGTTCAAACGAGCGTTTCATCAGCAATCATATCGCCAAGCTTTTGCCACTGGCAGAGCAAGCTATGCGGCGCAACGGCTTTCCCTCCCGCATTGGAGGGAATTGTGCCTGGCATGCCAGCGGTTTTGACAGCAAGATCCAGGAGGAGGCTGATTTAGGCAAGGCGCAAGGAGCCTGGGTAGCCTTTCAAGGTTTTGCCAGTCGTTTGCATCAGGGTGTTTTAGCGCGGGCACGGCAGCTTCTGCCGGAAGAAGAGATGCGCTGAGAGATTGTTTCCGATAGGGAGCGATTTTTAAGTAAAGCGATAATCAGCACGATGCTGCCTGAGACTGTCACCGGCAGCTCCAGAGAGCCACCGAGAAAATCTGTAGCCAGGAAGGAACCAGTAAACAGAAGAGCCAGTCCAGCGGCCGTAAGCAGGATAATCGTGTTTTGGCGATGTTGTCGATATCCTGGCAGGATTGCTACCAGACAGATGATGCTCGCTGCCAGAGTCAGGAGCTGCTCGCACCCTGTGGCAGGCACGCAGGTCTTTCCTGCCAGGGGAAGCAGGATCAGCACAAGCGGAGTGGCTATGCAGTGGATCAAGCAGGCCAGGGGAGCAATCAGGGCAGCAAGATCGAGAAACTGCCTGAATCGGCTCTCCCTTGTGTCAACTCCCTTGATCTGCATCTGTATCTGGCTTGCTTTGTTCATCCTGCCTGTTCAATCTCCTTCATTGCATGTTCCCGCTCATCAAAAGATCAAAACAATGCACCGCGGGGCAGCAAGACCGTTCAATAGGTAGCCGACTTATTTTGGAGGCATTATAGCTGGGCTGATTGTCCGAGGTCCAGACATACCGATTCAGTCCCCTCTTGACTCAACCTGGATCATCTGAGATTCTCACTCTTCTTTCACCGGACAGAGAGGTTGAATTGG
>CAYPBX010000155.1:0-6441 GCA_964409075.1 uncultured Candidatus Obscuribacterales bacterium | reverse complement strand
GCGCCGCAGTCCTCTGGCTCCTTGAGATCGTTGGTGGGATCGGTGTCCTCGGTGCGCTTGATCATCCAGAACCACTTCCAGCAGAACCAGACACCGACCAGAAGGTAGATGACATAGGTGGCGGTAATCACGTACGAGAACCATCCCAATGGGCTCGTGATTCTGTGTGGGGCAACCATGAGCCCGACCGAAAGGACTGTTAGGAAGAAAACGACCATGCCGGCCTTTTTGCCTGAACCCAGTCCCAGGCCCGGATGGCGCTTGAAGAACTGGAACAGCTCGATGGCGGACATTACCACACCAACCAGGATGATCGGCGTGAGCATCAGTGACAGTGTCAGAAACATTTGTCTACTCCAGTGAGAGACGGGTTGCGGTTAGCTGGTTGCTATGAAAAACCAGGAGTTCCTATTGCCGGTCAGATAGCTTGTCGCTTCCGGGCAGGCGGTTGTACCAGACGAGCGCAATCATCGTGACGCTGTGACGCCTCCCGCCCATTTCCTGTTTATACAGCTGCTCCATGATCAGATTCTCGTCGTCCCAGCTTTGGATCTCTTTGTCGACAAGCACGCAAGTATGCTTGAGCTGCTGTTGGTCTGTGCCCACTGCATACGTGACTGAATATGCTAACCTCATTGGTGTGTCCTTTGAGTTGAATGTTGTCTTTGCGCTGTGCCAAGGCGCGCGGCAGCGATGACGTTGCTTGAAGCCGTTACAGTCCCAGATTTACCAGGAAGCCGATGACTACGCCTGTCTTCAGCAAGCAGAATGCCAGCACTGCGCCTAGCCCGAGCCAGGCCACTAGGTAACCGATGCGAGTACCCATACCGACCTGGAAGTATTCGGGCTTCTGTTGGGCAAGGGCCTTGCGCAGCTGGATGTCTGTCATGGCTTGCATCATGACGAACATGAACACAAATAGCGCCATGATCTGCATGCTCGGCATGTAGTAGAAAAAGGCAACGAAGATGATGATGCCCAAAAGCCACATGTGCCGTGTAACGGCCATGCAGATTCGTCCACCATCCATCGGAGAAAGTGGGATGAGGTTGAAGAGGTTGAGAAAGAAACCGATCTGGGCCAGATAAACCATCTGAGGGACGTCAAGCACGATTGCTGACACGAGCATGACAAAAGCTGCCACCGAACCGGCCAGCGGTCCGGCATAGGCCATGTAAGCCTCGTCAACAGCGTTCTTGGGCAACTCGCGCATGTTGATGAGTGCGCCAATCGGCGTGAAGATTGGCAGACTCACGTTCATGCCCTTTTGTTTCGCAGCCAGGTAGTGTCCCATCTCGTGTACGAAAAGCAGTGCTAGAAAGCCGAGCGCCATCTCGACAGTGCCAAGCATCCACCACCAGAAGGCGATAGCAAGTGCAAACGACACCACCATTACGGTGCTGTTGTTTTGTGTCTGATTCACAGGCTTGTCCTCGTATGTCCAACTGCCGAAACGAGTGTCTGAGACTCATTCCAGCGCCGGTTGCTTCTTTAGCGCCCCCTCGGCGGCTGTGCCACCGGTCCGCACCCATAGCACTTGGCTCCAGACGCGTGGGCCCGGGCCTCGTTAGATGGGAGTGGTGTCAAGAAGCGCTCAAGGCACGCTGGAAGCCAAGATAAGACGTTACGAAAGCCTGACTACTACGGTATCGGTGAGGTAGTCCTCATGAGCTGACTGAGCCAGGCTCGCGTGAAACAAGCTGCATAAAAGACGAGCGCAAGGGACGCTAGCACCACTAACGATGGCAAGCAGATATCATTGAAAATGAGAGACAGGATCAGCAGCAGGGCCGCAGGCCAGGCTATGTCATGAGCGTGCGCTGCCAGGGCTGCCCTGCCCGAGTCCTTCAGCGCGTTTTTTATCGCCTCTGAAAGCTCGAAGCGATCGTTGATCAGCCTGTGCGCGTATTGTGTGGCGAAGGCCTCGACCACCTGGATAACCAGGGCAGCGACAAGTTGCGCCGCAATCAGACCCAGAGCCAGGTATGCGACCCATTGCCAGAGGAAGAGCGTGCCGACCGAGAAGAACGCCACCAACGAGGGTGTTGCTCTCCTGTCCATGAGATATGCAGCCTGATCGAAAACCTTTTTGAGGGCGGGCGACCTCTGATCCAGGATGGCATGACCGACCTCATGGGCTGCCACGAAGCCACTGTAGAGTTCGAGGCTGTCTCTGGTGTGGTCGATGAGGTTGATCGTGGCATCATCACTGTCGTAATGATCGAACCCGCGCTGATCGCCTTTATCCTCCAGACGGACGCGGCCGGTTAGACCGGCGTCGTCAATCAGGGTCACTGCCAGCTGGGCAGCCGGTACATCCATGTGGATATGTTGCATGCGCGTCCTGACGCGCAGCCCGAAGCAGGCTGCTCGCGCACGAGCGGCCCGCAGCAAGATTGCTGTCATGTAGCTGAGCCCCAGGGACAGGGCCAGCAGAATGAGCGCAGGAAGATGTTCCATCGCTGGTCTGTCCTTTCTTGTCTTCAGGGGCATGCCGGCCTTGCGGCTGCTACCCAGGGGGTTCAGGTGTTATGGCTATAGCCTTGAAGTGGTACGATCAGGTGGTCGCAACACCGGCTTACTGCCAGTTGGTTTCTTGAATGTCTGCGCGTACGAAATACCAGGAAGAGCGACCGTGGGGAAGGTATATCGTTCTAGACGATCAGTCCTACACCAAGGTTAAGCGTCTGATTGTGAATCCGGGTCAGCGGTTGAGCTACCAGAGCCACAAGCATCGTGACGAGCACTGGGTCGTGGTTCGTGGTGTCGCCAGGGTCATCCTCGATGATGATAGCCGGCAATACAGCTATGGAGACCATGTTTTTGTAAAACGCGGCACCAGGCACAGGATCGCCTGTAGCGGTTCCGAGCCGGTCGAGATTATCGAGGTGCAGACAGGCGACAGCTTCGACGAGTCGGACATTGTACGCTACAGCGACGATTACAACCGGTGCTGAACCGTCTTCGATAGCCGAGCCGGGTAACCAAAACACCGGGAGAGCAGCCAGGCAACGTAGGCTGCCGGAGCTGGCGTGAGCGCGGTTGGCGTGGAGACTGGCCAAGAGAGCTCCGGGATAATGGCGTCCCTGGAGCTCTCTCATTTCATTGACCAGGCCGCAAGCAGCTGGATTACCTACAGTCCGCAGACTCAGAACAGCAGGTGGCCACACAGCAGCAGCACTGCGACCAGGTTGTTGACTCCGTGGAGCAACATGGGCGCAATTAGGGTGCCCGAGCGCCTGTACAACTCTGCCAGCACCACACCGGTGATGAACAGCGCTGGAATTGCGGCCAGGCTCAGGTGAGCAGCCGCAAAGAGAGCTGCGCTGATGAAGGTTGCTGCCCAGTCGGCTGCGTTGTCGCTGCGAAGGATTTTCCTCAGGCGCTCGGCGCGGAGGCTTGTGCGCAGAACATTGAAGACGAATCCCCGGAAGATTAGCTCCTCGAATAGCGGTGCCGCGAACACAGCAAGCACCGAAAAAATCAAGAGCGCCGGAGGGTGCTTGACGAACAGGCCGACCAGCTCTTCTGCGGCTCCTCTTGCCTCTGGTAGAGGCAGCAGCTGCACGAGCCAGGTGAGCACTACGACGGCAGCAAAGGCTACCAGTACTCTCCAGATGACCGCCCACCAGCTTCCCTGTAGACTGTTCAGACTGATGGCCATGGTGTCGCGCAGCTTCATCCCCTGCTTATGCAAGCAGCGACGGATGTAGAGGAGTTCGGCTCCAAAACCGCATACAAAGCAGGTTGCCACCAGGCTCACCAGGGTGAGCGTGTTGAACTGCCCGAGCTGACCGTCCATGAAATAGCTCAACAGGTCGGGTTTGTACATAGCTAAGTACATGACCAGACCGATGAACAAGAACTGGGGCGCCAAGCTGGCGGCAAAGAAGATCAGGGAGGCGATAACGTATGTTTTCGCCCCCTTTGCAAATCCCCACGGGAAGTCCGCCCGCAGGCGAACTGTGGGGTTGAACAGGACCTTGAGAGCCCTGTTCACCAGGTTTAGTGACATGGCAGTTCTCCAGGTTGTCCCGCTGCCTGCGCTTTGTTTAGGCAGAGCAGCGGACGGTTAATGAAAAGGCCAGCAGCAACACGAGACCGTTGCCGCATCTGTTTAGCCGGTTGCTGGGCGGTTCAAAACACGACTGCCGTTTGCTGGGCAGTCGCTGATTCAATCTCACGCTCGACTCGCCTGAAAGCAGGTGCCAGGCGTGTTGTTTCAAAGTTATGGCAGAGGTAGTTTGGGCGGTGTCTCTTCTTGCTTACAGCGTTGTTATGAGTTACTGCGAGATTGCTTTAGAGTAGCCAAACTCAATTTCTACAGACAATGATGCCAAGTAGTAATATCACGAATTAATACGGCTCACTGCCGTTGTGATGAAGAGGAGATAGTTGTAAGTGGCCGAGTGAATAAGCAAGCCAAAAAGAAGCTCCAGAGGATAGTTTGGCGGTTTACTTCATATCTGCCTAACGATTCAGATAAAGCTGATCATTTAGTATTACAAATAGCGCAGTGCGCGAAGACCATCATCTGCCTGGTACAGCGCTGGCAAATTACCGACACCCTGGGGTGGAGCCATGCGCCAGCCGTGCGGCCCAGCGCTACAGGTGATGCGTTATAGTCGACACGAAGTACTAGTTGTCCCGTTTCAACGTATCGCTACACGCTTCTGAGTACCTCGCGTCATGCTGGAAATGTACTACAAGATAGGGCGTCCTCGATCTCTGGCACTCATGCCACTTCAAATAGGTGTGCCAGCGGTATCCAGGCGATTATGGTCGCTTTGGTGGCAGCCAGGGAAATCCTTGAGGCTGATCGGCCAGCAGCGCCCATATCTGCACCCTGATTCCCCGGTGAGTTTATTGACCGGCCTTTGAGTAAACCAGGCGCAGACGGTAAGCCAAGACCAAAGCATGCTTCAAAATGATTCTCACATTAAGCAAACCATGGGCATGACATCTTCTTGAAGCTTGATAGTTGCACACACTACTCTAAAAGCATTTACCCCGTCTTTTGCTCAGCAAGCGATTCGCCAAACACAAACACCCAAAGCCACAATGCTCTAGAAAAGGATCTCGAGATATTTGCCTACAGGCAACAAACAAAGTATTACATCTCCTGCTCAGTCTCTATGGCGGATTGTTATTACAACCAGGCAGCTATGGTGGATTGGGTTCGCCAATTCAGCAACCAGCAGTCCAGAGGTCTTATGACCCTGCCTTCTCCGGGGCCAATCCAGCAGGATGTGGAAATTCGTTGCTCGTGGCAACTTCGCATGCTTTGTCACTGGTCCAGCCATGAGCCAACTGATGTCCAGTGTGATATCCCGGTACATATGCTCATTTGGAGCGTCCTGTGTTTCTCAACAGCTGCTAGTCCTTTCGTGTAGATGTAAGGCTACGGAACACCAAAAGCAAAAGTCCTTACCAGAGAGGTAGGTCCCATGGGCGAACCTGTCAAGTCCGTCTTGGAAGTAACGCAGAGCGATTTCACTCAAGAGGTTATCAGCTGCCGCATCCCTGTTCTCATCGATTTTGCCGCGCGCTGGTGCTCGCCTTGCCAGCGTTTTGCTCCGGTATTTGAGGATGTGGCGCGCGAGTATGCCGGCATGGTCAAGTTCGTGCGGGTCGATGGCGATCGCTGCCCGGTCCTGGCACAGGCCTTCGATGTCGGGGCGTACCCGACGCTGGTGCTTGTACGGGACAGCGGGCGGGTACGTATCGCCAGCACCGGCTACCTGACCCGTGAGCAGCTCCGCGAGTTCATCAACTACGCGCTCCGCTCGGAGCATTGACGATTCCGAGCCAATCACCACCTTCAAGCGGATGTTGAGAGCAGCAAGCAGAACGCCAGTGGGGACGGCGTGGGAGCTTGAACACTAATCTTGCCAGGTAGCGGCGCCTTTGCTGCCGCATCCCGCCCAGAGATGCGGCTTTTTGCGTCTCGAAGCTGGCGAGCTTTGGGACCGCTTATGGGAGTGCAACTATGCTGGAGAAACTAAGGCAAACGCCTCAAGCAAACCAACGAGGCTCGCCGCTGAATCTTATCTTCAGCTCTGGAGGCTCGCGGGGGATCCTGAGTGGCGCCGGCGTGCTCTTGGCATGCGATCTGGCCGGTTTGAAGGAATGGAATACTATCGGCGGTATCAGAGGAGGATCGATTCCGGCAGTCTTCCTGGCGGCTGGTTACCATCCCTTTGAGATGGCCGAGCTGGCAGTCGAAACGGACTTCAGATGCCTTCTTGAGCGAAAGGTCGGCTTTTTGAAGGTGATTTGGGCGGCGATCAACAAATACAGGTATGAGCGCACGCGACCGGTGAATGGCATCGCCTCAGGAGAGCCGATGCAGCGTTTCATCGATCGGCATATTTCAGCATGGCCTGACAAGTTCTGGACCATGGCGCTTCGAGGCGATGCGCATGTTGTTTTGAGCGCTGC
>CAYPBX010000154.1:271-6480 GCA_964409075.1 uncultured Candidatus Obscuribacterales bacterium | reverse complement strand
GCGAGCGCGCGAGGCTCGTCGAGCACGTAATACATCGGAGCGGGCGGAAGCGGCAATGGACAAGTAAACCCGAGCCTCGCTCCCTGGGCGTAACTTCTCAGACACGCTCCGTCGCTAGTCGTAAACTACAAGGGAGAACACATCGACTCCGTCAGGCTGCTTGCTGCGCCCGCTCAGAAAGGCAAGTTCAACCATAAAGCCGAGGCTCACTACCTCGGCACCAAGCCTGGTAATCAGCTCATAGGCTGCCCGAGCTGTCCCGCCGGTGGCCAGCAGATCATCTACTACCACCACCTTACGCCCCGGCTCGACTGCATCAACGTGAACCTCCAGAGAATCGGTACCGTATTCCAGCTGGTAATCAACCTTCTCGGTTGTATGCGGCAGCTTGCCCGGCTTGCGTATGGGCACAAAGCCGACGCCCAGCCTATCGGCGATGGCAGGTCCCAGTATGAAGCCGCGCGCCTCAATGCCGGCGATGTAATCAGGATTCATCCTGGCGCAACGCTTAGCCATAACAGAAACCACAAAACCAAAAGCAACTCCGTCGCGCAGAAGCGTTGTCAGGTCCTTGAAAACAATTCCAGTCCTGGGAAAGTCAGGAATATCCCTGATGGTGCTCTTCAGCCAGTCGATCTGGTCGGCGGACAGCGGCACGGTCGTGCTATCCACCAGCAGTCCAGGAGAGTCAACCGGTGATTTCTCCTTGCCTGCATCGCTTATAACCATAATCTCTCCTTCTTCCTTCTTGGTTGAGCAAACCCGGGGAGCAGCCCGCCTGGACAACGAACAGCAGTGTCAATCGGGCGGCAAAGTCGCCCCCACTCCGACAATGGGCTGAGTCGAAACAGCAGAGAACTTATGAGCACCCGGCAGCATCGGTAAAGGGGCCGGTAGACGGACGGTAACGGTTGTGACTGCCAGCACCTGTCCAGGAGATGGCTCAGGCACGCCGTCCGGCAGCGTGCCCAAACTGGCAGGCGCGACCGCAGAGGTTGGAGGCTGCCACTTGAGGCATGCTAGGCTGATACTGATCAATCGATCACCCTTGCTCATGTCGGCGACAGCATTCTCGGCCGCCTTTACCGCAGCAGGTCCATCGGCTACCGCAGCGGCGGCACGCGCGGTCTTCTGGGCCATGTCGGCATTGATCATGTAGCCGACCACAAAAACTCCCAAATCTACCAGTAAGAAAACTACTGGAATCATAACGATGAAACCAGCTACCATTTCAATCGAGCTGTGCCCCTCTTGTCGACGAATTCCGAATCTGCGCATTTCCGGTGGCCAGATGTCTGATTTACCCATATTACATGATAACTGTGACACCCGGTACTGGCTCATTCTCCTGGTTCGAGATTCTCGCTCCTGGCATAATTGCCCCCGCTTACGAAAGCTTGACTGATTTCATAGGTTCTTTCCATCGGCGAGCGAATCCGCCTCAATGCCACGAGCCCTGAATCCGCCTCGATCAGCCGCCTACCGGGCAGGTTTCGCAATCGCTGGCAAGGCATTGCCAGTGCTGTATTTCTGTGGCAGACTGAGACAATGAGCTAAGCATTCCAGAAGCTCGGGACAGCAGACTGTCGGGGTTGCAAATCTGCAGAACCTTAATGCGGTTCTACAAAGTAAACGGCATTGACTTCGAGAGGCAAGACGATGTTTAGGCAAAAACGACGGCGACACACCAGAATATCCTCTATCGAATCAGGCTCAACTACGGCAGACTTCGCCCCGGTGCTGTTTGTAATCTTTATTGTTTTCTTTTTCCCTATGCTTAACTTCATAGGTTTAACCTGGGCCTACGGCATGTGCTGGTACTTCAACTACACAATCAGCCATGAGATTGCGCGGAGCAAAAAGATCCATCAGCCTGCAATTGTAAGCCACGCGGTGGACAGACTCACCTCATCGGGAATGGCCTCCTTTCTCGGCATCAAGCCTGGAGGCATCAAGGTACTGCCACCGGCTTATGACGACACTTCTCAACCTCCGACAGTCCAGGTGACAACATCGCTCACAGCAAAGCCTTTCATAAGCGTGCCCTGGTTTGGGCCTGTACCCGGTCTGAACGCTCCTATGACCTTTACTGTCTCGACTCGACTCACGCGCGAGCTGCCCATGTAGGTATGATTGAGGATCAGCTAAGTGAGAGCTCGAGGTTTGAAGTAGAGCAGCTAGATTTTTCCTGGAATCCCGGTTGTGCATCATATTCGGTTCATTGCCAACGCAAAGGCACCATTAAAGGCTGTCCTGCTTCTTCTTGCAGCAACTGCATTGCTCGCTGGATTAGCACATCTAACAGGACTGCTACCTCTTACCTTGAAATCGCCCGGCACAGATCTCTTGACCTTTGCTGAAGCCCATATCACATGGTACAACTTGCTCCTTTTTGTCGGAATTATCGCTGCCTGGGCCTTTGCCTTGAAGAGAGCCCGGGAGCTTGGCTGGGAGCTCAAGATAATACTGAAAGCATCGCTTTACGTACTAATCGGCGGCGAGCTTGGAGCAAGGCTCTACTATGTGGCTATCTGCTTTCCATACTATGTAGAGCACCTGCATGAGATATTCGACCTGGCGCAGCGGGGCCTGTCGATTCACGGTTGCATTCTTGGCATCATCTTATCCCTTGTGCTCTTTTGCCGAGTACATAAAATCCCTATTTTGCCGTACCTTGACCTGATTGCCATGGTGTTGCCCCTGGCCCAGGCCATCTGGCGGTGGGGCAATTTCTTCAACAGCGAGTGTTTTGGGCAACCGTTGCCGGATTCAGCACTTCTCAAGCTTTACATTCCGCCTGCTTCCCGGCCAGCACAATTTGCAGATTTCTCGTACTTTCATGCCACTTTTCTTTATGAGGCGGTCTGGGATTTTGCAGCTTTCTTGGTCCTCTACTTTATCCTCGGCAACCGACTCAAGCAGGGCCCCGGTCTTTTGAGCTGTATCTTTCTGGTGCAGTATGCAATTTGCAGACTGATTATCGAGCCGATTCGAGTCGATGGCATAACATACGGACCGATCAACGTGCCGATTGCAGCCAGCCTGGTGTGTTTGCTCACAGGGACCTTGGGGCTGTATATCCTGTGGATCAGGCACGGGCAAAGAAGGTCAGGTAATAATAGATGACTGGTGACACGAGAATTGCACTGTCGCAACGATCCAGCAAGCCGCCGTGTCCTGGCATCAAGGTCCCGCAATCTTTTACATTCATATCGCGCTTTATAGCTGAGACGATCAGGTCTCCAATGGGGGCAATTATGCTGATTAACAGGGTCATCACAATCAGATTGGAAAGACCAATATCGGCAACGCAATAAGCGAAGATACAGGCCGCAAGTATTGAGCCTAACATTCCACCAGCCAGGCCTTCCCAGGTCTTTCCCGGACTTATGATTGCAGAGAGCTTCTTGCGGCCCATAGACTTTCCTACTGTAAATGCAAATATATCGTTCATCGCAACGCACATTGCCAGAAAGACAAAGTACCCGAAGCCGTTGGGCATGTTTCTTATCAAGACCAGGTGCGCGAGAAACCAGCCGAAGTACATGACACCAAATATAGTTAAAGCGCCCATCGTCAAAGTTCTCTCATAACTGCCAGTAAACAGCGGTACTGCAGATACTGTCGCAATCACCACTGCCGGCATCAAATAGAAAAAACAACTGAGTACCGGCTCTGCTCCCTCCGATAGCCCTGGAGATCCTCGCGCAAACGCTGCTGCCGCTATCAACAAGACAGACAAGAAAAGCGCCAGGCGCTTGTACTTGTGCATACCCTCCAAACCGAGAATAGAGAAATACTCCGTGAGACATACAAGCACGATTGCACCAATGCAGACAGCAAACGCTAATCCGCCCAGATAGGCCGGGATGAACACGAAAGCCGCGATGCCTGCAAAGCCGAAGAATCTGGCCTCCAACCTGCCATCTGCCTGACCTCTTCTAAAGAGAGGACGCCACCAGATCACAAGCGCCGCCGCAAGGAAGATAGCGCTCAGGGCCCACAGGGTCTTGACAGCGCAAAGATTTGTCGAAAGCTCACCTTGAGCAGATTCCATAAGGTTGTATTATGCAGGTCAGAGGAGCTTGACTTGATATATTAACCGCTTACCCCAGGCTCTATCTCAATGTAAAATAGCCAGGCCAGGCATAAGAAGCCTTTTTGCCCTGCGCAGGCACAACCAAAGTTTTTTAGGTTACAACCGACATACTATGGCTGTTAAAACATCAAAAGTATGAGTAAGAAGCTTACACGCAAGGGAGCAGTTCTTCCACTTATAGTTGTTCTTCTTCTTGTAATAGTATTGATTGGGCTCTTTGCCGTGGGCGTATTGCAGCTCCTGGAAGCCGGAAGGGAGGTCCATTCAGCAGCTGATGCAGGCGGATTGAATGTTGCCAGGGTCGCGGTTGTTGCTCCAACTATCCGGCTGAATCCAGATGACCCTACTTTCGGCTCGATTGACAAGACAATTCAGTCGCTCGTTCTCGACGGCAAAGCAACTGTCAACCTGCTCAACTTCAATCGCATCGTCGCCTGGGGCTTGATGGTGGCGATTAATGCCGATGCCGACGGCAGCCCAGAGGCCATAGACACAGCCAGGAAGGTCTGGATGCGCATAGAAGGAGACCCGAAAGACAGTATCGGGGCCCAGCTCAAAGAAGCTCTCAGCAGCAAAAAAACACAAATCGAGAGTACCGCCCCTGATATTCCCACAGGACCCTGGCCATCGACAGTCTTCAACGCCACAGCCCAGCGCAACCCGACCTTTCTAGCCAACCCGAAGGAGATTCTGACTTGGCAGTCTTTTGAGACCGGCTATCTAGGTCCAGGCGACTCCACCAACGTCTCAGCAAGGCCCTTCCTGGAGGGTCTGCCCTACACCGATCTGGGCACGCTGACTCGATACAACATCAAGATCCCGACCACTGAGGATGGTTATGTGCAAGGTTATGCACCCATCGTTGTCGGTAAAACAGGGATCACCTACTACTTTGTGACTGTATACCGCAAACTGACACCTGGTCTTAGAACCATCGCAGAATTCGAGACAGGCAAAGAGCAGCCTGGCAGCGGTATTGTAGCTCTGCCGCCCAATACCTTTTTCAATCATGCAACCATACTGGTTACAAAGACCAACTCGACAATCTCGGCTGGGTCACCTGCCACCGTCGGCTGCAAGCCTTATGAGGCTTCCTGCTCTTTGCCAGGGTATTTCCTTTTTCACAACGGTCCTGCCCAGACATATGACGGTCCCATGCCCGTGGATAAGAAAACTGCAGTCGATGTCTCCGTGCCTGGCTTAACCGCCAATGAGTTCGCTAAGAATATCTTGGTCAGGCACTATTTGAATCGCGATAAAAAAGGCAATAGCGGTCCGCTTATATTTAAAGACGTGACCAGCGGACTGGGGCAGTACCATGAAAGCAAAAATCCGATTGCAACGCCGAATCAATCCCTACCCTGGGGAACCTCAGGCGTTTATACAGGAGGCATAGATGAGTTCGGGGAGAAATTCTGCTGTGCCGGCGCCAAATATGTATACCCAGACCTGTATGGCAAGATAACCGATGTCGGCTTGAATCCTGGAGATGCGGTGACGCAGACAACCGCATCAAATTACAGGTGGCTGGTCGATGGAGCTGACCAGGGCACCGCGACAGAAGATCCTTTGACGATTGCCTACAACTACTTCGTCCAGCGCTGCATGCAACTGGGCGCTGAAAAAGAAGATATCGATTACGTGTGGCAGAACCTGTACCTTGACCTGGAAGATAGCATATATGTGTGGGTAAATGATACTGCCAACATGATAGTCAGCCGTGATCCCCCTGCCGACATACCGGAGCTTCCCCAGCCAGGAGGCGGGCTGGACAGCATCACGTACGCCTTTCAGACCAGTTACGATCTGTTGAAGAACGTAGTCAATACAGCTAACGACTACAATATTAAAGACCGTATGTTCGAGGAAGTCTGTACACCTGGGCAGATTTTGTCGCATGATTCGGTCATGCTCGAACCAGGCACAGGAGCATTGGGCTGTACTGGACGCATGTATTTCCAGGAGATCGTGAACAACGGCGCCTCCGGGCCGCCATCGCTTTGCAAAGCCGCTAAGTGATCAATTGCGTTTACGGTAGGCGGACAGCAATATAGAGAGCCCGTTCCTGTTGGCTCGAGCGTTCGTAGATAGTGCCGGCATCAGACGGCGG
>CAYPBX010000154.1:0-261 GCA_964409075.1 uncultured Candidatus Obscuribacterales bacterium | reverse complement strand
GCGCGCGGTGGCGCGACAGGCCATCACGCAGCTCGAACTACGCCGCCGGCTGGCAAACGGCGAGGCTTGGTCGGAGGCGTCGGCAATTTAGTTGGATCCGGACGCTTGGGCTTCTTCCGTGGCTGGGGCTTGGGCGGTCCGCCGCAGCCGCAGCCACTGCAGCCGTGGAAGGAAAACAGATAAACAATAGCAGCAAAAATCATGAGAGCATTCAGGCTGAAACTGTAAGCGAAACTTCGCTGCATTCTCTATTCCTTGCCC
>CAYPBX010000153.1:0-6509 GCA_964409075.1 uncultured Candidatus Obscuribacterales bacterium | reverse complement strand
CAACACAGGCTGCCCTGGATGCCATTGTCAGGCTCTCCAATCTCGAGCTGACCGCCAATCCTCTGTGGAGACGAGAGGCCCAGGCGTTCGTCAATCAGATACTGCGGCGGGCAGCAGCCGACCAGGACCGGCAGCACATCACGCAAGCCGGGCGCCCAGCAGCCCTGAGGGCTCAGATCAGAGACTAGATGAATGGTGACCATTTGATTTCCGGATCCGTGTCTGCTAAGTACTGGACCAGTATATACACAGAGGTTGAGAGGGGAGCTGCTGACAACGATAGATTGACCATTCGACGGTGCTGATGGTGGACAGATGGAGCAGCTTTTATCCGAAGGCGGGACGCAAAATGGTTCTGGAGGCGATAGTCAGAGTCGACCGCCTGTGAATCCCGATCTCCTCCACACGGTTCCTCCAGGCTCGGACCAACTTCCTGCCTCTGCGCAGACGGTCCCAGCTGGCTCGGACCGACCTCCTGCTCCGGCGGATGCTCAACCGCCCAATCCCCTGCAGGAGTTTCTGCAGCAGGCGCAGGACGAGGCTGTAACTGCCAGGCAGGTGCCGGTCAACGATCACACCGGACCATCCTTTGATGATCCATACAGGCATATCGAAAATGCACTCAGAGTCGGCGAGAACATAAGCTTTGAGTTCAGATTAGAGGCGCTGAGCAGGGCAGTAACTGCTGCCGATGGTATTGACCAGCGCAGGGTCCTTCAAGACAGGTATGCGCTCTTTCAAAGGACAAGAACCATCGAGCGCGAGCTCGCTGATGCCCCGGAAGGCGCCAGAGCCGCAATCAGGGTGCGGCTGGAGGCTGCGCGCAGGGATGAGGAGAGGCTTGGGCGCTTGCAACGTGCTCCGGCGATTGCAAGAATTGAGCGGGCCGTGGCTCGCCTGCAAACCCGCAATGCCGAGAACATCACTCTTGCGGAAGAGGATCTCAGACAGGCCCTTGTTCTGAGGCCGGAACTGGCTGAGGATGCTGTTATTACTCGTCGCGTTCGCGAAGCTCGACAAGTAGCCGTAGCTGGGCAAGGAGGTCAACCAGTGGCACCGCCTGCCGATCCAATCCGTCCTCCCGTCGATAGACAGCCTGATCTGCGCGCACCGCAGGATGCCGATCGTCGCTTTGCGGAAGAGGCGCAGATTCTTGCCCGTGACTTCGTCGCCGATCTGGAAAGGAGGGAACGGGAGCTGACTGAGCGGGAGCCGATGCGACCGGCCGATGATGGTGAGCTGGAGATTGAGATTGGCCGGGTTGAAGACAACTTGAAGTTGAAGGCAGTAGTCACAAGCGCGCTGGCGCTCATGATTGTCACCTATGCCGGCTGGAAGATTTACAGGCGAGGCGGCAGATGGTTCGCGCGGCGCGAGGCTCCGCCTGCTGACCTGAGAGTGGAGGCTGACTACAGCAGGTACAGTCGCCGTCAGCTCGATCGCGAATCTGACCGAATCGTGCGCAGCTTCAACGCCAGGACTGTTCGCGCAGGCTACATGAGCGAGGCAGTGCTCAGGATGTTCTCGGCCGAGTTTCGCAGCAACGCAGATGGAGTGTTTTCAATTACGGGGAACACCCCCACAGCTCAGGCGCAGGCAAGAGCTGCTGCGCTCCAGGAGCAGGCGCGCAGGTTCATTGCCAGACCCGGTCTGGGTCCGGGCATCGATCCCGGGCGGATTGTTGTTGAGTCGGTGAGTAGTCTGAACGGTTGTGGGCGCCAGCTTGTTCGCCATGCAGGTAGCGAAGGGCAGCCGGCTGTTGAGGGGGCGCTTTCAGGACGCCAGGGTAATAATGTGAGAATTACTCTTGCTGACGGCAAGACGGTTCTGCGCCCGGTTGCTGAAGTTTTTCTCGTAATTCAAATACCCGAGGCGCAACTCAATCACGCCACCGGCACCACCGGCGAAGGCTCAACAGCATTTACTCGTGCTCAGGCCAATGAGGTGGGAGCATCTATCTTCAGATTCCTCGCTCAGGCAGATATGATCCTGAATAACAGGGAGGGAAGCTCCACCACGTTGGAGCGGGCCGGCAAGGCAGCTGAGGTCGCAGCACGACGCATGCAGCTGGAGATGAACGCGGGACGTTTGACTCCTAACCACAATACCGGTCCCGTGCGTCTGGCTCACGTAGATGTGGCACGAGTCGTGACTAGCAGTCATCCGCAGGCATTGATTCAAGCGCGCAGCGAAGGCGGTGTGGTCAGGTACGAGCTGGTAAGTAGAGGCAGCAGCCGGGCGCTCTCGCAAGAAGAAGGAGAGCGGCTGGATCGGCAACTGAGAGAGTACTACGAGCGCCTTTATGATAGCTCCATTGCCAACTGGGAGAGACGCGCCAACGACACGAGCCTATCCGAGTCCCAGCGGCAGCAGGCTCGTCTCATTGCTGACTCCCTGGTTCAGGATCAAAACCTTTATCGATCCTCGGTGGAGAGGCGTGCCGAAGTGCACGCCCAGCTGCCGGCCGAGCTTGCCCGACCAAACTCGCCCGGCTGGAGGACTACAGTCGCTGGTGTGCTGGGAAGAGGAGGCCGCGTGGTCGGATCGGCAGTCATTCTCTTGATTCTCGCCGAGACAGCCAGGCATATGCTCGGCGGCAGTAGCGGCAACGGGCGAATTCCGGTTGTTCCTGTCGGGCCAGGAAGTTAGTCCTGTATCTCTTTTTGTCCCAGCGTGGTTACCTGGCTCAGGATCAGCAGCCACGGTTGCGATTCTTTTGCCAATTTGTCCCGACAGCAGCCTTTCTCTCCTGTGAATGAACATAGGCGCGCAGAGCACGATTCATGTGCGTCTGGTAGCCGCGCTTGCCGGAGGACTTAGCCTGAAACCATGCCAGAACGTCCAGGTCGACTCTCAGGCTGATTTGTTTCTTGCGGGGTTTGTAGAACTTCCCGGTGAGCGCGCCTTCCCAGTCTAGCTGCTCGGGTATGTCGGTGAGGTCTATTTCACTGTCATCCAGAACTCTGAGCGCTTCGATCTCCTTTGCCAAACTATCGCTGCCAGTAGGTGAATCTTTCTCTTCTTGTCGCCTTTCGGGCTGAGATGATGCGGATGACTTCCTGACCATGAGTGTTGATCCTGTATGTGTGGACAATATAGAGTGTGAGTCCGCCTATGCGAGCCAGGGTTTGCCAGCGATCCTCCTGTGTAATACTGTGATCGTAGCGACTGAGCTGGAAAGGATCGCTTTCCAGTGTCGACTGCGCCAGTTCGAAGCTGACTCCGTGCTTGCGCTTATTTTGTAGTGCCTTCTGCGCATCCCACTCGAAGAGCATTTATAATACGCCTCAGCTAGTGTATCACAAATTAGTATTGATATAAACGTATATACATAATCTTCCTGGACGGCGTTACCTAACCGCTTAAACGATCGCAGGGGCGATCTGGTTCACTGCAGGGGCCGGGCAACCTGCTGCACAGGTCAAGCGAGTTATCGATATCCCTGCCGCCACCCAGCTCAGCAGCCCGCGAAAATCTAAGGGACGCTAGCCGTGCGTAGGGGATAATTCATAGCTGCTGCATGAATTCGGCCGGGGTCACAACTGGATAGCTCTCGGACAGGAGGAGCAAATCTGAATCGCCAGTCACGAGCATGTCGGCTGCTCCTGCGATAGCTATTGCCAGAATAAGGACAACCCTCATTGGTGGCGAGATGCATCTATGGCTTCTGCCAGTTCTGCTTGAACGATGTCTACGTCTACATCTTTGTACGCATCAGACAGGTCCGCTGCCAGGCGCTCGAATTACGGAATCTCGTCTGAATCGCACCCCATTCAGAAGCTCGCCCAGATTCTGCCGAACCGTCATAGCTGCCGCCCTTCGGGCCATATCAATTACTTCAATTAATATAATTATGGCAATTATAGCAGTTTCAAAGAACAGAAGGAAGATCCAGAGGCCATCCAGATCCCGGCAAGCTCCTATGGATACTCACATGTATATAATGAAGCGCTGTTGCTGTGTGCAAGGTTTCCTTATGGCTGACTATCTCCTTGAAATTGGCACTGAGGAGCTGCCCGCTTCCGCGGTGGCAGAAGCCCGGGAGCGTCTGGGCAAACTGCTGGCTGAGGCACTGGCATCGGCGCGCCTTAACTTCAAGGATATTCGTACTTACGCGACACCCAGGCGCGTCGCCTGTATTGTCCATGATCTGGCGGCAATACAGCCGACCACGACAAAAAAGGTGAAAGGGCCGCCGGTGCAGTCCGGTTTCGACGCTGACGGGAACCCGCTCCCGGCTGCCGTGGGCTTTGCGCGCAAACATGGTATCGCACCGGAGGAGCTTAAGCGGGAGGATGTTGGCGGCATCGAGTATCTCTTTGCCAATCTCACTGTCGAAGGACTTCCCGCCGGTCAGGTATTGCAGCAGCTGGTGCCGACTGTTGTCAGGGAGATATCGGGCGAGCGCCTGATGCGCTGGGGCGACAGCGATTTTAGGTTTCTGCGCCCGGTGCGCTGGCTTGTCTCCATGCTGAATGGAGATGAGGTGCTGCTCTCTCTGGACGGGATAAAGTCCGGTCGCGTGAGTTACGGTCACCGTATCCTCTCGGCAGGTCTTCTTACGCTAAACGATCCAGGAAGTTATATTGAAGAGCTGCGCCGGGGGAATGTGCTTGTCGATCCTGAAGAGAGGCGCAAGACGATCATCCAGGCTGTACAGAAAGCGGCCGGGGCTGTATCTGGATCGTGCCGGCGCCTCAATGAGGATCTCCTCGATGAGGTAGTCAATCTCACCGAGTGGCCGCAGGCGATACTCGGCGAGTTTTCACCGGAATACCTTGATCTTCCTGAAGCTCTGATTGAAACTGTTATGGTGCATCACCAGCGTTACTTCCCGGTGGAGAAGGCTGGAGCTGGCTCCGGCGGCAGAAGCGCGCTCTTGCCGTACTTCGTGGCTGTCGCCGATAATGATCGGCAGGAAGCTCGAGCGACCATCAGGCGCGGCTACGAGAGGGTGCTGAGGGCTCGTCTTGCCGACGGGCGTTTCTTCTACTTCGACGACCAGAAGGTAAAGCTGTCCGAGCGCAAGGGAGCGCTTGCTCAGCTTACCTTTCATGAGCGGCTGGGCAGTTATCTGGACAAACAGGAGCGCATGCTGAAGATAGCGCGGGCGTTGTCTGAAAGGCTCAGTCTGGACCCTCGATTATCTGTATGCCTGGAGACGACCCTTGAGCTCTGTAAGCTAGATCTTGTGACCAATCTGGTCGGTGAGCTCCCCGAGCTGCAGGGCCATGTAGGCTCCTGGTACGCAGAAGCGGAGGGTAAGCCACCGGATGTGGTGACTGCTCTGGCATCGCATTATTCACCGCGCTCCACTCACGATACCATTCCAGCCGATACCGCCGGTCAGTTCGTAGCTGTGATTGATAAGCTCGACAATCTTGTCGGGCTTTTTGCGCAGGGCAAGCGCCCTCGCGGCTCGAGCGATCCGTACGTTATGAGGAGACAGGCACAGGGTCTGGTGGATATAATCATGGACGGCCTGAGCCAGAGCTACCGGCTTGACCTGACCAGGATGATGACAGATCTGCTGGAGCTGTATAGACCCTGGCTGGAGAAGGACAAGCAGGCTAAGGACCCTGAAGGCGGGCTTGCTGATCTCAGAGAGTTCCTCATCGGCAGGGTGAGATTGAAACTGCAGGAGTCCGGCTACGGGCGTGAGCTGATTGAGTCTGTTCTTTTGTCCAAGGATCCGCTCGCGGATCTGGGTGATGTCAGGACGCGCCTTGCCTGCCTGTCCGACTTTCTGCGGGCTGATGGTGGGATAGATCTAATCCGCGCCGGCGTCAGGGTCGGGAACATTCTCGAGCCAGGCTCGCCGTTGGAGGTAGACGTTGCGCTGTTTGAGGCGGAGGCGGAAAGCAAGCTCTGGGAGAGGTTCAATGAACAAGTGGTTAAAGTCTGGCAGGATAGCGGACAGTTCCGGCAGCCTGTTTGTGCCGACGACTACCGCCTGTTGCTCTCGCTTGTTGCTGTCATTGGCCCGGACATCGACAGGCTTTTCGATGATGTCATGGTAAACGATCCTGATGCGAAAATGAGGGCTAATCGGCACGGGCTCCTGTCCTGCATTGACCTGTATTTCAAAACGGTGGCTGACTTCACCAAATTGCAGCCGCTGCTCCCATGAGAGATCTACTGGAGATGAATGGTAGCGCTCCTATTTTTCATTCCGCTTATGCGGCGGTATTGGGAATCGTGTTTGCTCATTTGTGCGGAATCCGCGGCCGGCCTGCAACTATGTTACTGCTTCTGCCTTTACTTTTGCATATGACTGTCCCGGCAGCGCTATCCGTGTCTGATGTCCCTCCTGCTAGCCTCAAGGTGCCGGCTATGGCTCCTGAAAGATCGATGAGCACATTTGTGCCATCTAGCAGTGCACCAGGCAAAGGTATTGCCATAAATATCATATACCCAGCAAGGACACGCTATGCCGAGGGAGCACCAGTGGTAGTGGTTGTGCCAGGAGGTCACTCAGCTTCCGGTCTTTCTAGATTTACACATGCATC
>CAYPBX010000152.1:0-6520 GCA_964409075.1 uncultured Candidatus Obscuribacterales bacterium | reverse complement strand
GTGTTGCCCGGGGCCCTCGCGCCAGATAGTGGGGCGGCGTGTGCGGTAGTGTGGGCAGGCGGTAGTGTTGGTGCATCGTGTGTCACAAATAAGGTGCATGCTAGAGGCTAGAAGTCGCTAACAGCAGCTGGAATCTCCTTAAGGAGCACCTCTAGTGAGTGCTTGAATTGAAATGCGAAGTCCAAAGGACGCCAGCTGCTTGTCAGACTCCTCAGGCGGATTGCGCGTGTTGGCCGCCCATTTTGAAAGCTCATAAGCGGCTCTATCTCGGGTTCAATCGACAAAAGCTCTACCTGGCAGCGCATCGAAGCATTGACGCCTTAAGGTGCGACATTGCCAAGGATGGACTGGCCGGGCCTGTGTGCTATTAATGGATACCGCTTTGACGATGCGGCAGATTTACGTGGGTGAGATGTGGAGGTTCGAATCATGAGACTGCTGTCCCTTCCGGTTTTGCTGGCAGCCATGGTCACGCTCACCGGCTGCACGATCATCGAGCCGGGTTACCGCGGCGTGAAGGTGACCTTGGGACGGATGAACTCCAATCTCCTTGCTCCGGGCATGCAGATCTACGTACCGGGCATCGACCACATCATTCCATACACCACTAAACAGACGACGCTCTCCGGTCAGGCCATTCCGCTTACCTCTGACCAGCAGCCCATCACCGTCGAATACAAGGTTCTCTACCGCCTTTCACCCGATCAGATTCTCACGCTCTATGAGAAGTATCAGGGCGATCCCTACCAGCGTCTGGTCGAGCCGCAGATACAGGAGGCCTTCCGGCAGATAATCTCTCAGTACAAAGCGGACCAGGCGACCAGAAATGTAAACACCATCAAGAACCAGGTGTTAAGCATGGTACGGGAGAACGTCAAGGGGCTGGTGGACGTGGTCGATGTGCCTATTACGCATGTGGATCTCCCGGAGGCATTGTTGAAGGCCATCTCCCAGAAGCAGGTAATGGAGCAGCAGGCCCTGCAGAAGGCTTACGAGCTCGACAAGGCGAAGAAGGAAGCCGAGATCACCATAACCACCGCGCAGGCGCAGGCAGAGTCCATCCGCTTGCAGAGCCAGGCGCTGCAGACCTCACCCCTGCTTGTCGAATGGGAGAAGGTCAAAAAGTGGGACGGCAAGCTGCCGCAGTCTGTCGTGGGCGGCAGCGCCATTTTCAGTTTGAAGTGATGTAAACAGCTTATCTACCAGGACTAATAGCATCAGAGCACGCAATCGGCGGAATTGATACGGAATACCAGTGGGACTGTGGGATTTTCGAAATGATCACCGGCCGGCGTTAGTGTCCTGGCCGGAGGTGCAGGGAGCACCAACACCCTGAGGCACCGGCAAGGCTAACTGGAATTCGGGAGCGCGATAGACCTCCTGACCATCGAGAACTGTCCAGAGCACCTTCGTCTTGTGAATGGTCTCTTCGGGAATCTCAAACAGGTTTCGGTCCAGAACAACAAAATCAGCCGCTTTGCCCACTTCCAGGCTGCCTGAAGTTTGCTCCTGGTGCTGAACACATGCACCATTGATAGTGAAGGCCGCAAGCATGGTAGCAAGGTCTACACTCTCATGCGGCAGCCATGGACTGGCCGTCTTATCGCCCGGAGCGCGCCTGCGGATGGCTACCTCTATCGCATCGAACGGATTGAGCGAGCTTACAGGCCAGTCGCTGCCAGCCACTAGAAGCGCACCGGATTTTGCCAGTGATCCAATCGGGTACAGCGATGATGAGCGCTCTTCGCCCAGGCGTGGTTCCGTGAGATCTCTGATATAGGAATCTCGCTGGGCCCAGAAAGCCTGTACGTTCGGGCTGACCGAAAGCCGCCTGAACCGCGGGATGTCTTTGCTCGTCACCATCTCCAGGTGGGCGATATGGTGGCGCAAGTCTCCTTTTCTGCTCTCATTTTGGGAGTGCTCGAATGCATCCAGCGCTGTCCTCACAGCCCGGTCGCCGATAGCATGAACATGCACCTGTACGCCCTCGGACACCAGACACTCAACTGTGCGTTTCAGCTCCTCAGGCTTGAAGAGAAGCTGGCCGCAGTCCGAACCGGTCCCCCTGTAGGGAGCAAGGAGAGCTGCCGTACAGGATTCGACGACTCCATCGACAAAGAGCTTGGCAGAGGTCACCCGTAGCCGGCTGCCGGCAAACCGCTTCCGCCTGCCGAGCAGGAGAGCGATGTCACCGTCGCCTCCGTCTGCCGTTACTTGAACAGCGGCAGTCACCTTCAAGGTGAGTTTGCCCGAGCTGTCGAGCTGACTGTAAGCTTGAAGAATCCTGTCGGTCGCCCAGGCATCCTGGATAGACGTGATACCAAAGCTGTTGGCAAGTCTCTGCCCTCGCTCAAGCCCGCTCAGATACTCCGCCGGAGAGCGCTCCGGTATCAGGTTCGATACAAGCTTCATGGCCGATTCGCGCAACGTGCCTGTTGGCTCGCCGGTTATCTGGTCACGCTCGATGCGCCCACCTTCAGGATCAGGGGTATTCCTGGTTATTCCAGCAAGCTCGAGAGCGCGACTGTTGGCCCAGCCGGAGTGATAATCCTGAGACTCAAAGTATGCAGGCTTGTCGGGCAAAATAGCATCAAGGTCTTCCCTGGCCGGACTGCCGTTCTCAAAGAGAGGCAATGCCCAGCCGCTGCCGCATATCCACTCGGAATCGCCATGGCTGGCAGCATATTCTTGAATCTTGGAGAGCATTGCCTGCCTGGTTTGGCAATCAAGCAGGTTGCATGACCCTAGATCAACTCCACCGTCGACCAGGTGGACATGACTGTCATGAATTCCTGGCAGCACCATTTTCCCAGCCAGATCCAAGACCTTCGTCGCTTCGCCAATCAGACCAGTTGCACCGGCTGCGGTGCCCACATAAGTAATCCTGCCTCCAGCAACCGCAAGCGCTTGCGCCCAGGAGCGCTCCCTATCCATTGTGCAGATAGCAGCGTTTGTTACTATCAGCTCTGCTTTCGTCTCCAGGGTCATGGCTGCGGCAGGAGTGAATAGAAAAAGGAGGTAAAGGAGGGGACAGGCCAGCAGAGCTGCAAATCCTGAGTCTCTCGATGGTGGTGGGCTTGATTCATCGAAATTGCTGTGATTGACCTGAGAAATGCCTGGCAGCTGGAAAACTGGATGACCTTATCTATCCTGACAGAGACCGCGCAAACGCCGGCTCCATCAAGGTCACAGTCAGCTGTGAAAGCCGGCTGCGGGATGCCCGATACTCCTTGAGATGATTGACGATAAAATCAACACGTCTTTGAGCAGGCATGGCGGGCACGCGAATTACCATAATGCCACGACTGCTATAGCAAGTCTCTAAAATCGCCCCCAGCCGCCTTGTAAACTCGAGATTCTCCCGCCTTATCTCATTGGCGTCAAAAAACGGCAGCTCCTCCACCAGGAAAGCAAGGTCGTACTGGCGCGGATCGATGGTCGAAAAAACAGCAGGTACCGGCTCGGCGTCGTGAATATAGTACGCTTCGCCATCAAAGAGACCTCGGTCGAGAAACACAGGGCCATCCGAGCCAGAAAGCGAGCTTTCTACAGCCAGCTGTCTCCTCAGCACCTCTGCCTGAAACTTCACCCGGTCGACCCAGGGGAGAAATTCACCCTCCTTAATCACCTGGGTGGCAATCTCATGGACGACACGGTGACCGCTGTCCTCAAGCAACTCAATAATGGTAGTCTTCCCTACCGAAGGCCCACCTGTTATAACAACTCTCATGATTAACCGCCGCAACAGTCCGGCTCGGGACTCAAATTCCTGTCTTACAGCCCAAAATAACAGCCACACTCGTACTCACTCTAAGGGCAGCGCCGTTGGAGATCAAGCCGATCTCTTTCATTTCATGGGGGAATTTCCCCGGTGAGGACGCTGAAGTTAAGGGCAGCGGTGGATTCTGCTTCCCGAGAGCCAGTAAACGTCGGATCTGCTTACGCGCCGGCTCCCACCGTCTTGCTTTCAAATGCATAGACCGGCGTGAGCCAGTGTTTGTATTTCTGGTTCTCACCCCGGCACATGGAGATGTAGTACTCTCGAATCTTGCGCGTCAGAGGTCCTTCATCGCCATTGCCTGTCGCACGCCTGTCGACCTCGATCACCGGCGCCACCTGGGCACCGGTGCCACAAAAGAAAAGCTCGTCAGCCACATACAGCTCGCTGCGGTCGATAGATCTCACTTCCGTCGATACCCCAAACTCGGCTTTGGCAAACTCCATTATGGTGGCGCGTGTGATACCAGGGAGAATGCTGTCGGTCGAGCGCGAGGTGATCAGGCGCCCACCTTTGACAAGAAAAAGGTTCATGGCGCTGCCTTCCGACACCGAGCCGGACTGCGTGAGCATGATTGCATCGTCAAAGCCAGCATAGACAGCATCGGATTTAGCCAGCGCCGTGTTGCAGTAGGCGCCTGCTATCTTGCCGCGGGCCGGTATCACATTGTCGGCTATGCGTCGCCAGTTGGAGACACAGACCTTGAGCCCTTTGGCGCCTTTGAAGTAGTCCCCAAAGGGCACAGTAAACATAGAGAACTCGCTGGGATTGTCCTGCAACCCCGGCCCAATACGTCTGGCAGCCTTGTAGAGAGTTGGCCGCACGTAGGTGTCAGTGCGGGGCGCGTTTCTCCTCACAAGCTCGACAGTGATCCTGGAAAGCTCATCAAGCGAGTACTTGCAGTCTAGATGCATGAGCTTGCTGTTCTCCAGCAGGCGTTCGTAATGCTCCTTCATGCGGAACAGGTAGATCTCCTCATGCTTCTCGCTCCAGTAGCCACGAATTCCCTCAAAAATGGATGTGCCGTAGAGAAACCCGTGAGTCATTATGTTGATATTCGCATCCTCAATAAGGACAAACTTGCCCTCATGATATGCATAGGTCTTGGCTTCGCTCACTTGTCAAACCTCTTTCAGGGAGAGCCCCAGTCTACAACTGTTCCTGGCAGTATCGCAAACGGTCCTTGACCGTGCTGCTCTTGGATCCTGCCGGACTCAGCTCCAGATAACGCTTGAATGCAGAGGCAGCCTCAACCCACTTGCTCTCGCTCTCGAGCATGGCTCCCAGCTCGTAGAACCCTTCTGGATAGATGGGATCGACCGAGGTCGCAGCGGCGAACTCCTGCTTAGACTCCAGGAGTTGCCCCTGCTTCTTGAGCGCCTTGCCCAGCGCTGTATGGCAGGCACCGCTTGCCGGATACTTTTTCACAAAGCCGCGGAACATCTTCACAGCCCGCTCGACATGCCCGATGGATAGCTCGTAGTATCCCTTCTTCAGTTTCTTATCCCAGTCGATCTCTCTGGCTGCGAGACTTGCCGTTTGCGTAAGACAAACAGTGAGAAGGGCGCAGACCACGCGGGCTTGCAAACTCATCGAAGTCATGACCGGCTGCACCTACTTGCCTGTCTTTACAGTAGCAGAAGCATCCCCGGCGGCTGCACTCTCCTGAGAGCCAGGCACCTTATCGAGCAGCACTGCCGATACCTCCGTCTCTACCTTGCGCACGGCATCCCCTACTTTCAAACCGCCACCGCGCACAATTTTCCCTGTCGAAGATCCAGAGTCCACCTCACTTAAGGTAACAACCGCAATCGTCGCTGAAAGCTCTTTGAGGACTCGTCCTGACATCGGGTCCTTGACGGTCTTGTAGATACGCTCGACCTGCAGGCTGTCGCCGCTGTTGAGCCCGTTTGCCTTGCCAACATTTACTACCACCTGGTCACCTGTGACATCGGCAATCACCCCTTTAACGTTCTTGACAGCCAGGAGCTGATTGTCAGGAATGCGGAAGGCCAGAGCGACCAGCTGTGTTGCGATGCTGTCCACGGCAGCAAGCGTCGCCTCGCCGGCTATAGTGCTGGCAAAATCCGAGGAGCCGAAGCCGAAGCTACCGGAGCCTCCGCTCCAGCCAGAGCCGCCGCCGCCCCAGAGATCGGCGCCGGAGCGTTTGGACTCACCTGCGCCATTGACAGCCGAGAGAATCTCACCTGTATTGATATCAACGACCCGGGCATCGACAGCCACCTTTACCTTGCCCTTCTTAATCTTTGCCCCACCAAAGCCGAAACCGCCAGCATAGGGCACCCAGCGCGAGGCTGCGCTGGCAGCCGCCCCTATATTGAAGCTTTTGTCTTCGAAACCAAACTGCGTGACTGTCCCTACAACAATGGCATCCACGGAGAGCAGACGTCCGATCTTGGCAGCTGTAGTTGGGTCCGCCCGGTCGCTGACCGATAGATTCTGCTCTTTGAGAATGCTGTCCAGCATCTGACGCTCAATCACCGAATAGGTGCCGTCGTTAACCAGCCGGGTTACCAACAAAGTGGTAATTCCCTTGCCGACATCCACCGTGCCAACCGAGCTGGTTACCGCGCCATACTCGAAGGGAAGAACAGCTATGCGCCTTTTGGCTGACGCTAGAGCTCCTGCTGGCAGCAAAACTACCACCAGGATTGCTAGTGCAAGAATCGCTTGAAATCTATGCTTGATTTTCATCGCTCCCTTAAACCCCCTGCCTGTGCC
>CAYPBX010000151.1:0-6536 GCA_964409075.1 uncultured Candidatus Obscuribacterales bacterium | reverse complement strand
TCCCCTGCCGGCTCCTCGACCTCCTGCCTCTCTGGGACTGAGTCCTCAGCACCTCGTTGGGCGATTGGCTCCGCTGCGTCTGCCAGCTCCTTTGCCTCCTGACTCTCCGTAGTTAACGTTTGAGGAGCTTGCTCCTCTTTAGCACTGTCACTACCAACCTTAAATACCAGCTCGGCCCACCTGTCCAAAATAGACTCGAGATCGAGATCATCCACATCGCAAAGGGCTTCCGGATCGGCAATCTCGTACTCATCGCCACCGGGCGTAGACTTAACTAGAACACTGTCTGTCCAGGGAACATCTATGTCTTCATAAGCACGTAATTCCGCCAGGTCAGCACTACCCTCGGCACCTGTTTGGCCGGGATGCTGGTCTTCTGCAATTGAGCTGTATATAGCTCTCGAATCGCTAGTGTTCCTCAAATCCTCCTTAAGACTTAGTTGATGTGCATCTGTTGTTTGCTCAGCAGAAGCCTGTGCCGTCGAGGTTGCCTGTCCGCCCTCTGCCAAGAACAGAGCAAGGGCTTCCTCTACTTCAGCGATGGTGACAGGCGATCTGTCAGGATCCAGCTGCATGGCTGCCAGGGTCATCTCCTCCAGAAAGGCGGGGATCTGGCGATCAGGTGAGATTGTCGAAAACGGCTCGGGGCAAGTCTTGACGGAACCTAGCCGCCTTGCGGAAAAGAGACGTGCCGGATAGCCTGTCAGTGTCTGGTACATCAAGCAGCCGAAGGCGACAACGTCGGCTTGCAGCATGGGATCACTCAGTTGCCGACCCGTTTGAAGAGCAGAGACCGTGTCTTGGGATTTCAGATCAGCCAGGGAGGCTGACGGCGAAATGCTACCTGCGCCACTGCCTATGGTGAGGGAAAATCCAGATAGCACCGCCTGGGGACTTCTGTCCGCACCAGACCTTATTACAACGTTTTCGGCGCACACGGCTCCGTGAGCGATTCCCAGCTGATGCGCAGCAGCCAGGGCATTGGCGATCTGGAGAAGAATCTGTACGATCTCCTTGGCATCGAAGTCGTCATGAGTGGCCAGATAGTTGTGCAGCGGAGAGCCAGCCGCCAGATCTGTCACTACATAAGCTACGCTCTCATGGACAAAACCAAAATCCAGCCAGCCAAGAATATGCAGGTGCTTGAGATTCTTTAGCTGCCTGGCGCGCTCGGCCAAGGCAGGAAAAAATTCGGCAGAAAGTGGCGTTCTCAAGCAAAATAGCTGCACGCTTACCTGTTTCAGGGTTAGCACGTCTTCCCCTATCCATAGGTGCTCACGGTCTCTTTTAGCCATGAGCCCGTTTAGACGATAGCGCGCGGACAGAAGCGTGCCAGGCTTAAGATCCGCCTGACCGGTGCCAGCCTCTGGGACTGATTGACCAGCACTGATGTAGGGAAGCATGACTAGATCGAGAGGACGAGCCGCTCTCTGCACCAGAAAATCTCCGGCACAGACAGACAATTAGTAATGGACCCGATAGACCCTAATTATCTAATTATTCCTCTAGTTGTCAAGATATTTTAATTCTCGGTCTCAGGCAAATCGGACCATAAAGCCGCTGGCTCTAAAGACCGGTTCAAGTTCAATTGCAAGATGGATCGATCCAGAAGCTATTTTGATAAGTGGAGCGCAGAACAGGTGTTGCAAAAGCCAATCCTGGCAGGCCGGGATGGGGGTTTTGGGTAGTTACTTGTTTCTGCTGTCTTTATCCTGGAGAAACAAGCTGGTGCAGCTTGAGCTGCGCATCCCATGGTGCGCTCAGGTGCGCGTTCATTGCCGCAGACAATCCTAGCTGGCTGTCTGTTGAATCGGATGTGGTATTACCGTCGGTGTTGACAATCTGTCTGCTCTCCTGAGCTTCTCTCGCACACCCTCACCAGCGAGAAGTCCAGATGTCATCGCCTGACCGACCCCGCGCGTCCAGCTGCTCGAGTCACCAACGATGTAGAGATTGGGAATATTTGTCTCCATGTTCTTGCTGACATTTATCGAATCCGGATAGCTCTTGCACTCGGGAGCATAAATGAGCGTGGAGTCATCCGCCACACCAGGGCAAATCTTGTCGAAGGCATCCAGATATTCCAGAATCCCTTCCAGGATTCGGTGGGGATAAGCAAGCGAGATATCACCGCATTCAGCCTCGAGAGTCGGCTTGACGAGATTGTTCTTGACCGTCTTCGTCCGGCGCCCGGAGCGTAAATCGCCCAGCCGCTGAATTAAGGGGCCGCCGCCTGCAAGCATGTTCACAACCCTGGCGATGGTCTGCGAATAGAGCTGAGGATCCTTAAAGGGTCTTGTGAACGTCTTGGAAACAAGAATGGCAAAGTTGTTGTTCTCCGACTTCTCGTACATTTTCGAGTGTCCGTTGACCAGCACATAGTCGCGGTGGTTCTCAGGCGTCACATAGCCTCCGGGATTCGAGCAGAAGTTCCGCACCACGTCGTTGGCATGCTTACTACGGTAATAGAGCTTCGGCTCGTAGAACCGCCGGTCGACCTCTTCGGTGAAGTAGGAGCTCGTCTCGATCCTCACACCTATATCGACCTGACCCGGGTTGATATCGAGATCCTTGTAAAACTCCTGTTGTGTAAGCCAGTGGGCTCCCCCACGTCCGGGCGAAAGCAAGCAGATCTCATAAAGCTCCTCTGTCTCCTGCCCGGGCTTGCGGTAATGGTCGTAGCGAATTCGGAAGCGCTCGCCTTCCCGGCGGACAGAATGCACCTTCGTGTTCCAATGAAAGACAATGTTGGGGCCCTCATCGACAATCTCCTGGAGGATGCTGGCATTAATAGCCGGAGCGTTATCCGAGCCGCAATGGAGGAGCTCCTGATAGTGATAGGTCATGCCTGCCAGCGCTGCCTTGCGCTTGATCCACTCAAGATCCTCCTGGTTGGGTATGACCACCGGGATTTGCACCGGGGAGTGCGCGAGAATCGTCTCCCGCACCTTTGTCAGGCGCTTTTGCAGCTCAGCCTCACCGATAAGGTCATAGAGCCGCCCGCCAATGACCGGCGAGGCAGAGAGAATAACCTTAAAGTCGTTCCAGCTGCCGGCCGACTGGCCGGGAGCACAGTAACTGCACGCTTTGGGCGGGCAGACTGTAAGCTTGCCCTGGTCTATAGGGCAGGCGTACCGCTTGCTGTAATGTGGACCAACATCAAAGACGTGCACCTCTATGTCGGCTCCGGCCAGCTCTTTCAAGGCAAAGAGCCCCGACGCGCCCAATCCAACCAGTGCCAGCCTTTGCATTACTACTGCCTGCCCGAATCACCGCCAAACTTACGGCCAGCCACAGATAATACCATTTCTGGCTGGTAGTTGCCAAGAGATCTCAGGTGGCGGCTTCGTAGAGCAAGAGTGACGCCACTGGATCCAGAACCCAGCTTTAACTGATGTTATGCCCAGAGAGTGAAGCGAAGCAGCCCGGCTCAGGGCTGCGAAGCGGAACGCTGCAAAGGCGGAGGGCGCAGCGCAGCAAGCCCGGAGCCGGCTAATTACTATAAGCGCCGCCCTTATTTCATGAACACCGGAGAGCGCTCCTTCTCCAGCTCATTTAACATGCCTTCGATCTGAGACTCCATCGCCACATTGACAGCTTCAATCGTTTGCCTTTTTTTCTGCTTGTACTTCTCATAATCAAGAGCCAGATCAATCGGCTCACCCACCTTGAGGAGCACCAGCCGCCCTGCTCTGGGCTCAGCTTTACCGAAGACCTCCAGCTCCAGGCGCGTCAGCACGTCGGAAAACCGCTCCTGTGTCATGTGCTCGGCCAGATAGCCGTCGTAAATGGCGATGAAGTTGACCACACGGTCGAGATCACCATAAAAAGACTTGATTTTGGCTGCTTTCTGGGAGTGTATCTTACGCTGATATGGAGAGCTGTCCTCAGCTTCAGCATAGATATAGTCATCCAGGGTGTTGCGCAGAAGGCGTACCCAGTCGAGCTGGCTGTCTTTCTCCGGCAAGGTGAGCTTCAGAGAGTCGGCCATATTCCTTAAAATCTGCTCCCTGAGACTGTCTATCCGCTCGTTTATTGAAGAAGAGGGATCTGGCCTCTGTCCGTACTCCTCCTCTATGACTGCAAGGATACGTTCGGCTACCTTGCGCAGGCGCATATAGAGGGGATCAGTCAGGTTGCTGGCGATATCCAGGTAGCTCTCCAGCCTGTAGAGCGCATGCTCAAGCTCATCGCGGATATCTTCAGGATAAGTGTATTTGATGGCTACAGGCACCAGATAGACTGGCTCATCAGCCCTGCCGGCTTTCTTGATCTCATCGAGTGCCCAGAAGCACATCTGAGCCACTCCAGATTCGAGCGGCATGAGCGTGTCGTTCTGCCGCGAGATCTCTCCTTCCGGAAAGATGACGAGCTTCTTTCTGCCTGAGGCGATAATATGCCTGGTTGTTTTGAAGGACTCTCGGTCCGCCGCTCCCCGCACCACCGAATAGACGCCCAGCCGCTGCAACCAGAAGCCGTTCCAGCCGAAATTATAGTCGAAGACCTCACGCGCAGCCAGAAAGTTGAAATCCTCGCCCACCAGCCTGGCAAAGGCGAACATCACATCACAATCATTGTTATAAGCGTGATTCGGGCACAAAACAGCTCGCGAGCCCGCAAGCTTCCTGAAACGCTCAATGCCGTCTCCAACTACCTGGATGCGCGTCCCTGGCATTCGCAAGGTCAGCATCAGCGGCCAGCACGCTTTGACCAGCGCGATAACCAGAGGATTATCCTTGGGGGGTTTGAAGTCCAGCACGGCGCTTCTTTCTCAGAGAGCTCAAAAGCCGATCGGTCGCGCCGGCAGGGGCTCAAACTCCAAGCCGGCGTCCCTCGCCTTACATATTATTTGCTTGGCAGCCGCAGCCGTCTGCTTAGCAATACCGCCATGCTCGTGCAAAACAACCAGCGTGCCGTCTCTCAGCCTTCTCATCACTCGCCTAGCGACAGTCTCTGCACCAGGCCCCAAACAGTCCTCAGGCACAGCTCCCCAATAGACAGGTACAATTTGCCGCTCAGCAAGAACAACAGCAATGCGTTGATCCATCAACCCGAAAGGTGGGCGGAAAATAGACGGACTCACCCCCGAGCCCGCATAAATCGCGGCGCTGGTTCTGTCAATCTCGTCAATAACAATTGACTTGGGCAGCAAAGGTAGCGGCAGGTGGTTGTAGCTGTGATTGCCGATCGTATGTCCGGCAGCTGCTATCTGCTCCACTAGGTGCGGATAGCGATTCGCGTTGACTCCGATCAAAAAGAACGTCGCCTTAACCTCCTGGCCCGAGAGCGTCTCCAGGAGTCGGGGGGTCGTCTGCGGGCAGGGCCCGTCATCAAAGGTCAAATAGGCCCGCGCTTTGCCCTCGGCAGACCGCCTGCCCTGTCCCCAGTAACCAGATGGATAGATGCGTGCAGCCAGACCGGTAAGCAGGTCCATCTTAAGCAAGGTGAGGTCATCCTCCAGCCTTTGCGCTGCCTGCCATAAGTTCAACCGCACCACCGATCACCCTCCCCCCTTGGGGCTCAGCTATCTGGTAACCCGAACTACCACCTTGCACCCATGACCTCACCAGCCTGCCCGTCCACAATACATCATTGTCGCAGACAGCACCCAGATTCTCACGCAGATGGCAAACCTCACGATACATGGCAAAGCTCAGGTCACAGGCAGCCCTCAGCCTGGCTTTACTGAACTCGCTGAGATATGAGGATAGCCTGAACGGTTGACTCAAGGCAAGTCGCACGGAAGGACCGGCCTTGCTGTCAGCATATTGGATAGCGCAAGGAACAAGCGGCAGCTCAAAACCCTCACTGTTGAGCGTCAAAGCCAGCCGTGCTGCTCCCGGCTTGAACGGATGCGTCCGGCCATCATAGAAGACATTACCTTCCGGAAAGATGACTATGCCTTCCCGCGCCAGAACGCGCTCCCTGATGTAGGAAAGCAGGCGCAGGCGCGGATTTGCTGGAAAGGCGCCCATTTTACGCAATACCAGACCCTGGAGTCCCTTAAGCTCATCTGGAGAGACCATAAAGTTTGCTGGTCGATTGAAAAGACTGTAAATCAGCAACCCGTCCCAGCGACTGACATGATTGCACACCATGAGAAAGGAACCGTTGCCAGGCAAATTCTCCAGTCCCTCAACTTCAATACAAGGGAATCTACGCTTGATCAATTGCCGGTTCAACCCCGAGAGCAGCTGAAACACAAGCGTGCTTTTTTGATTTTCGATAATCCTTATCATGACAGACTCCTGCCCCGCCTGGACCGGTCTAATAGGGAGATTGGCGGCATGACTAACACTCCTTCCAGCGATCAGCGGATTTAGAGTAATCCTGACCTTTCTACTCTAGGGGCAGCACAGAAAATACGGCCATCTGGTTGTGACAGTTCTCGTGGCGTCACTAATATCAAGCCAAGGCAGCGCGCCCCCAATCTACGCCCGGACAGCGAGGCGAAGGGCTAGGGCCTACGAGCCAGTAGCCGAGCGGTGCAAGCGCGGACGAGGCGAGGAACGAGCCGAGGGAGCGCTCAATTTAAG
>CAYPBX010000150.1:0-6545 GCA_964409075.1 uncultured Candidatus Obscuribacterales bacterium | reverse complement strand
CCAGGTCGCCCTCTCAAGAGTTCTACCATGCTTTCTCTATGACCCCGTGGGCAAATCAGATGGTTGTCGATCTGGCTAGAGAAGCGGTCGAGTCTGAGCGCCTGGGGCGGCGTGACGAGACTGATTTTCTCGGCATAAGCCTCTCGGCCAGCGACTATCTCGGGCATGCTTTCGGCCCATATAGCCAGGAGGTCGAGGATCTCGTGCTGCGCCTGGACCAGAGCCTGGGGAGCTTTCTGCAGTACCTGGACAGTAAGGTAGGGCTTTCGCGGTGCCTGCTTGTCTTTACTGCCGACCATGGCGTTGCCCCCCAGCCTGAGTTTCTCAAGGCTAGGCAAATTGATGCAGGCCGGATCGATCCGCAGGCATTTAAAAAAATTCTCGATGCGACGCTGGACTCCAGGCTCGGTGATGCGGACTGGGTGGAGGCGTTTACCCCCCCCAATCTTTACCTCAATCTGGAGGATATTGACCGCCAGAAGTACAGGCAGCCGGACGTTGAGGCGCTTGCGGCCAAAATTGCTCGCTCAGTGCCTGGCGTGGGCGATGTCTATACGGCTGTGCAATTCTTTCTCAATCAGCTACCTTCAGGACCGCTGGCTGAGGAGTCCAGGCGCGGTTTTTTCTGGGGGCGCAGCGGTGAGCTTATGGTGCTGCCCAGACCGGGCTATATTTTTACTGCCGAGCGGGACGGAACCAGCCATGGCTCTCCCTACGCTTACGATGCGCAGGTGCCTCTTTTGATCGCCGGTCCGATGGTGCGGGGCGGAAGTTATGCCTTTGAGGCGAGCCCGGCTGACATCGCGCCAACTATCTGTTCGATTCTAGGCATCCAGCAGCCATCGCTGTGCGAGGGACGGGCATTAGCCGAGGCGCTGGCCCCGCTTCACGGTCCTGTCAGGCCGATTTCTGCTGGTGGCAGCGATGAGGCAGCCGTCGGGGGCAAAGAGCGCAAGGGGAGGCGGCGCTGAGGTTGCAACCTGCTCTTTCGGGAGGCGATGAGGGAAAGGAGAACACTGGTTCTGGTTGATGGGAGCTCGCTGGCTTTCCGCTCCTTTTATGCCCTCTTCAAGTCCGGAATGCGCACTGCCGACAATGTGCCTACCTGGGCCGTCTACGGGTTTTTCAGAGCGCTCTTTGATCTTCTCAGGCAGCGCTTGCCGGATATGGTGGCTGTCTGTTTTGATACCGCTGCTGCCACCTTCCGGCATGAGGAATTTAAGGAGTACAAGGCGCATCGCCTCGAGATGCCTGACGACCTTGCGCTTCAGTGGCCGCTCATTAAGGAGGGAGTAAGACTCACTGGTATCCCCGTGTACGAGCTGGATGGGTTCGAAGCCGACGATCTTATCGGCACACTGGCCTTTGCTGGTGAGGAGAGCGGTATGGATGTCCTGATTCTCACCGGCGATCAGGATGCCTTTCAGCTTCTCGACGGCAGGATTCAGGTGTTGATGCCCGGTCCCCAGGGGCTGGTTGTTTACGGCAGGCAGGAGGTGAAGGAGAAGCTGGGTGTCTGGCCCGAGCAGGTTACCGATTACAAGGCTCTCTGTGGCGACAGCTCAGACAATATCCCTGGAGTGCGCGGCGTAGGACCCAAGACAGCCGTCCCGCTTCTGGAGCGTTTCGGGACTGTAGAGAAGGTTCTGGATAATATTGACAGTATCGATCAAAAAGGGCTCCGACAGAAGCTTATCGAAGGGAGACAGAAGGCGTTGATCAGCAAGGGGCTGGCGACTATACGGCTCGATGCGCCGATTTCTTTTGATTTTAACGACTGTCTCCTGACCATGCCTTCCCTTGAGTCTCTCACCGGTTTCTTGAGAAAGCTCCAGTTCAACAGCATCTTGAGGGAGCTGCCCGCGGTGCTCGCCCCTTTTAACGGCGGGGTGCCGCCGGATATCGACGAGTCTATCTTGAGCCCGGTTGCCGCCGGGGCTGGAAAAACTGGCGGGCCAGCAACGCCTCTGGCAAGCCTGCCTGAGTTGAACGTGAATGTGGTGCGATGTGAGGAAGAGCTTGATGACCTTTTGAGCAAGCTCGCCGGCCAGGAGATTATCTCTGTCGATCTGGAAACGGACGGCCTTCGCTCTCTCGAGTGCCAGATTGTCGGCTGGGCGCTTGCCTGGAGCGCTGACTTCAAAGTGGATTCTTCAGGGCGACCGTCACCGTCTCCGGCAGGGTCGCTGCTGGAGACAGCATACATACCGGTCAGGCATCAGGGTGCTGACCAACTTGGCGCCCAGCGGGTTGCCAGCCGGCTCAAAGTGCTGCTGGAGGACGCGAAGATAGGCAAGCTGGCTCAAAATGCCAAGTTTGAGATGAATGTTCTCTCTGCCTGCGGGATCAAGCTTAGTCCTGTCGTTTTTGATCCGATGCTGGCCAGCTACGTGGTCGACCCTGATGAGAAGCACGGGCTCAAGAGCCAGTCGGAACGCATACTCGGCCACGAGATGGTCAAAATTACAGATCTTATCGGGTCGGGACGTAAGCAGATAACCATGGATCTGGTGCCGGTCGAGAAAGCGGCTCCCTATGCAGCCGATGATGCGCGCATAGCCCTTGAGCTTGCTCGCTACTGGTGTGAGCAGCTCTCGCAGGAGCAGCGCTTCCTGCTTTATGATATGGAGCTGCCACTGCAGGCGGTGCTAGCGCGCATGGAGCAAGCAGGTGTAGCGCTGGATGCAGGTTATCTCGAGTCCTTCTCGAAGGAGCTGGGTCGGGATCTCGATATTCTGGAGCGGGAGATTCACAGCCTCGCCGGGCATCAATTCAACATCGGCTCCACGAAACAGTTGCAGGCGGTCCTCTTTGAGGAGCTGGGCCTGGGTGTGCCTGACAAGCGCAGGGCAAAGACCAAGACAGGCTATTCGACCGATGCTGGCGTTCTCGAAGCGATGGCCGGTAAGCACCCGATTACCGGCAAGATACTCGAGTACAGGCAGCTTTCCAAGCTGAAATCCACCTATGTAGATGCTCTACCCAGACAAATATCTATGCGGGATGGTCGTCTGCACGGAGAGTTCAACCAGACGGTCACCAGCACCGGGCGGCTGTCAAGCTCGAATCCGAACCTGCAAAACATCCCTATAAAGACAGATCTCGGGCGCAGGATCAGACGGGCGTTTGTTCCGGGCGAAAGCAATTGCCTTATCCTCTCGGCAGACTACTCGCAGATTGAGCTCAGGCTTCTTGCTCATATGTCTGGAGACGAGGCGCTCGTGGCTGCCTACAAGAGCAATATGGATATTCACGCGCTTACCGCCTCGCACATATTCTCGGTGCCGATTGAGAAGGTGGATGCCGCTATGAGGCGGGTCGGCAAGACGATCAACTTCTCGCTCATCTATCAACAAGGCGCCTATAGTACGGCCCAGGATTTGGGAATCCCGGTTTCCGAGGCAAGACAGTTTATCGACAAGTATTTTGAGACCTACCCGAAAGTTCGCTCCTTCATGGAGAAGACCATTGCCGGGGCACGCCGGGACGGCTTTGTATCTACTCTCTGGGGAAGGCGCAGATATTTCCAGCATTTAAACGACAGGAACGAGGTTGTGCGCAGGGGGCAGGAGCGGGCGGCCGGCAACGCGCCGTTGCAGGGAAGCGCTGCTGATCTCATGAAACTGGCAATGGTCAGGCTCGAGAAGCAGCTGGTTGAGCGTGGGCTTGCCGCCAGGCTCATCCTGCAAGTGCATGATGAGCTGGTGCTCGAGCTCCCTGAGTCCGAGGCCGATGAGACAGAAAGAGTTGTACGCGAGGCCATGCTCTTCGACCAGCCGCTGTCCGTACCGCTTGTGGTCGACACTGCTGCTGGCAGCTCCTGGTTCGAGGCCAAGTGAGGTTTCAGAGCTCCTAATGTTATGCCCAGGGAGTGAAGCAAGCAGCCCGGCTATTTGATAAAATTGTTGCTGCAACTGTGAGCCAGGGTTTGACTTGACGAATTAACGGGCACAATAGACAGGGTTGGTTGGCTCAGCCTTTCGGCGCTTGTGCCGCAGGTCGCCCTCAGGAGCACTGTATCTATGCAGGATGGCAGAAGGCGGGATGCTGTCCCTGAAACAGCTAAACGTGTTTCCGGCAGGGAAGACGCAAAGCCAGAGTCGCAAGACAAGGAGCCTGCGGACGTTACCATCCGTGCGCTGCATGTGCGCTATATTGTCGCTGGAAATCCGAATACCCCGGCTGAAATTCTCTGCCGACTGGCTCATGATCCTCTCTACAGCGTCAGGCGCAGAGTGGCTGAGAATCCGCGCACGCCTGTGCTGACGTTAGTCGATCTGGCCCGTGACGAAAATGTCGATGTCAGGCTGGCCGTAGCCGAGAATCGCAATGCTCCCGAACATGTCCTGGCTGAGCTTGCAGTTGATGAGGACGTCGATGTGCGCTACGGGCTGGCCGAGAACTCCTGCCAGCCGGAGGAGATCTTAAAAACGCTGGCGGAGGACGAGAACCCTTACGTCGCCTGCCGGGCGCGCAGGACTCTCGAGAGAATAGAGAGCCTAAAGTAGATGGGCGCGGTACCCCCCGGTAACGGGCTGCCGCAACGGCTCCCCAATACCATGCTCAGGGAGTGGAGCGAAGGGCGAGGTTACCCGAGCCCGAAGCGAAGCGTTTCAAAGGCGCAGGCGGAAGGCTAGAGCCAGAGCGACTCTTGAATGTTATGCTCAGGCAGCGAGGGGAAGGGTTCCGGCCCAGGAACCCGCAGCCGAGCGGGGCGGCAGCGACGGAGCGGATAATTTAAAGAGTCGGCTGCTGTAAACCAGCCAGCTTGCTGTGTGTTCTGCCGTAGAACCAGTAAATTAGAAGTCCTGCCGGCAGGGTGACTGCGTATACCTTGAGGACCAGCGGGCTCAGATAGAGGGCTAGAACCATGCAGCCCGCAGCCGCTGCAGCTCCAATGAGCGGATTGACGATGCGCATAACCAGAGCGCCCACGCCCACGAAGGCAAAGGCGATGAGCGTTCCCAGCACCATCATCTCGGCAATGTCACCAAAAGGCAGGAAGCCCGCCATGCCACCAACGACAATACCGTTGATCACAAGACCTACTGTAGGATTGCCTTTGTAGGTGCGGGCAAGCACAGGCGGCAGAAGACCGTCCTCGGCCATGTTGCGGAAGATGCGCGGCCCGCCCATGCAGAGGACCAGAAGCACGTTGAAGATGCCGATGACAGCGCCTATTGCAATCAGGCGGGCTGTCCACTCTTCGCCGGCTGCCCCCAGAAGCATGGCCAGAGGAGCGGAGGCTTCGCTGCCGACGAAAAGCGGGTTGGGCCTTCCGGGGTCGCCGTCGAAAAAGCTTGGTGCCAGGAGGGTCGCAACTGCCATTACGGCAACATAGAGTGTGGCCACCCGGCTTATGCACAGATATGTTGCCAGGCGGGTGTCGCGCACCGACTTCGACTCGCGCGCGAAGGTGTAGAGAGCATCAAAGCCCACGTAAGGGAACACTGCCAGCGCTGCCCCCTGGAGCACGCCAGTCATGCCCTTGGGCATGAAATGCTCCCAGTGCGCAAGATTCAGGTGCTTGATTCCAGCAACAAGAAATACAAGTAGAAGCCCCATTTTCAAGCAGACGAGAAGGAAGTTGAGCTTGGCTGACTTAGAGACACCGCCGAAAATAAGTATCAGGGTGACCATAATAGTGGCAGACAGCGCGATGATGTTGACTCCAAACTGAAACTCGCCGCCTGCATGTGTCGGCCCGGACCAGAAGGCAGGCAGACTCAGATTGACAGCGCGCTTGAGGTACTCACTCCAGGCGATGGCCACGGCAGAAGCCCCGAAGCTGTATTCAATGAAAAGCCCCCAGGCGACTATCCAGGCGAAGAGCTCGCCAATGGAATGATAAACGTAGCTGTAAGCAGAAACCCCTGTAGGCACTATGCGAGCGAAGCGCTCGTAGCATATGCCGACCGCCATGATGACGGCTCCGGTGATCACGAACGAGAAGACCCCTGCCGGACCTGCCTTCATGGCAATCATGCCCGGCATTGCAAAGATGCCAGCGCCGATGGTGGCGCCTATTCCCAGTGCGGTCATCATCAGCCAGCCCAGGTGCCGGGGCGTGTCTGGATCCGAGTCCGCCGCGTGGGCGGGGAGTTTGCGCATCAGGGAAGTGACTGCCATTTGCGGGATTTTCAGATCGCGGACTGGGTAGCGTTTGTGCCCAATGGAAAATATATTGAAGAGAGCCTAAGCCGTAACCTTGAAAATGCTAGCATAGCTGCCTGAGTTGCAAGAGCGTCATAAGCAGAGGGTTTTCCATGAAGATTCAAAGAGCAGCGGTTGTCGGTTCCGGCGCCATGGGCAGCGGAATTGCTCAGGTGCTGAGCCAGACCGGGATGGAGGTCATTCTCAAGGATGTAAGCCAGAGCCTGGTCGATAAGGGTCTGGCAAGCATAAGGCGCATGTACGACTCGCGGGTGAAAAAGGAGATTCTCAGCCAGCCGGAGGCGGATTATCTCTTCGGACAGATTAAAGGGACAACAATCTATGATCGCTTCAGTGAAGTGGACCTGGTCATCGAAGCAGCCCGTGAGAAG
>CAYPBX010000149.1:1693-6552 GCA_964409075.1 uncultured Candidatus Obscuribacterales bacterium | reverse complement strand
GATCTGTCGCCAGAGTGTGGTAGCGGTGCGCCTCACCTGTTTTGCCTTCGGCTTCGCAGAGCCTGGCCATGCTGTTCAGCACCTCGACCTTCCTCGAGCCTGTTGGTCCGGATAATCTGTTCATGATCGCCATAGCGGTTTCGAGCTCATCGCGCGCATCCTTATAGTTGCCTCTGCGCAGATAAAAGTTGCCGAGAGCTGTGGCGGTGTGCGCCGTCTTGTAATTGGCAGGTCCGAGAGCTTTCTCTTGCAGCTCCAGGGCTCGCCGGTAGATATTCTCGACCAGATGATAGAGCTTAAGCTCCTCCAGCGCCTGCACATGGATCAAAAGGCGGTGTGCATCTTTGAGATAATTGTCTGTCTGCTTCTTCTGAATATGCTTAGCGGTGAGGTCGAGAAGGTGCTCTACGCGCTCACGCAGCTCCTCCTTGTTCGAGTAAGCCTTGGGACTGTAGAAGCCTGAGAGCTTTTCAGCTTCGCCCAGCAACCAGGCGGATTCCTCGGCTTCTCCCTGCCTTCGTCTTACGCGCGCCAGATTCTCCAGGGTCAGTTTGTGCAGGTCCGGATTGCCGGAGGCCTGAGCGCTGATAATAGCTTGCTGGAATAGGCCAGCTGCATTTGCCAGATCGCCCTCCTTGAAAGCCAGCTGCCCTTCCTCATCGAGCCTCTGCCACTGCCTCAAGGCTGTCGCCTGTTTTGTCAGCGGCTGCGCTGTGTATGAGAGATAAGCGGCAAAGCTGCCTGAGATTGCAATCAGGAGGAAAACCAGGAGAGCAATTGTGCGTGGGCTGCGCGATATGCTCTTGAGCGCCCGCTCAACAGGCCTGGTCAGACGTCGCTGAAGAGTTGTCTTGAGCGCGCTCACCTCCTCTGAACCTGTACTTACCGCCTCCAGATCATGCACAAGCTCGGACACGGACTGATAGCGGTCGTTGGCGCTCTTCTCCAGGCACTTGAGCACTATAGCCTCGAGCGCGCGAGGCACTCTCAGGCCGCCCGGCAGTTCCGCAAATCGCAATGCCGGATCGTTCATGTGCTTGAGCATGGTATCGAGCATGGTATCACCCAGGTGTGGTGGCCTGCCGCTCAAGGACTCGTACATCAAACAGCCCATCGAGTAGATATCTGCTCGCGCATCTAACGCACTGCCTATGGCCTGCTCCGGGCTCATGTAAAGCGGGCTGCCGAAGACCTCTCCTGTTTGTGTCAATTGCAGGAGCTCCTGCCCGTCCTGGGGGAGCAGCTTGGCGATGCCGAAATCTACCAGCTTTACGTCGGTCTCGTCGCCTCTGGAATCCAGAAGCATGACGTTGCTGGGCTTCAGGTCGCGATGGATGACGCCTCGACTATGGGCGTGCGCAAGCGCCTGGGCTGCCTTAATGAACACAGGCAATGCCTCCTCAACGGGAAGCGGTCCTTTACTTTCAATCAGGTCCTGCAGGCTGTGTCCCGACAGAAAGTCCATCACCAGATACGGCTGGCCTACAGGCGTGATACCAAAATCATGGACAGTAATTACATTCGGATGGCTGAGCCCGGCGGCTGCCTGGGCTTCCTGCTGAAAGCGCAGGCGGCTGGCCTCGCTTGCTACCAGATGCGGGAGCATCATCTTTACGGCGACGTTGTTGTTCATGAGTTTGTGCCGGGCTCTATAAACGACGCTCATGCCGCCTCGTCCCAGAACTGCTTCGATTTCATATCGGTCAGCAAGGACTGTACCCACAAAGGGATCGGAGCTGGCCTGCGCCTGCGCAATCGACGTGAGTTCCTGCCCATCATGCACGCAGCGCTCCATATCTACAGCAAATAAGCGACCGCATTGAGGACAGCGCTTCTCTGGTGATTTAGCCTGTGCTTGAGGATCTGTCATTTTCCGGTGTTAGCACTGTCACTTTTTGCTGTCCACAAAGTGAACGCCACTGGGTCTTGCCGATTATCAGAAAGGGTTTGTTCACGTGTTCTACCTGGAGCTGAAGAGGTTGAGGAGCAGCTGCTCAAATGCCTCTCTGTCAACTGCTGTTGCTACGCGAACCTTGCGCCCGCCCAGGAGTACGGTATGCGTACGTCCCTGACTTGGACCCTGGAGAGAAATGTCGATGCGCATCTCCTGGAATCTAAAGAGGTTGGGATCTATGACACAGGCGGCTGTGACAGTATCCCAGAAGTAGTAATTGAAGCCCCTGACCAACGACCAGAGTGTAAAAGCCAGCCGGGCGGCTCTCTTGGTTTCGGCTTGCTTCTCGAGCCTGGCAAGAAACTCTTTCGTTACAGGCAGCTTGTTGGTGACGTTCAAGGGTACCATAGTGAGGCGCCGTCCTGTTTCGAGTATCTGTCTGGCAGCAGCCGGATCCGCATAGATGTTCCATTCGGCTGAGCCATCGCTCTCCTCCTCCTCGACATTGCCAGGTACCGAGATAGCTCCACCCATGATGACACACTCCTCGATGTTGTCGGCAAGATGCGGGCTGTCAGCTATAACGGCGGCTATGTTGGTTAGAGGACCTGTCGTGACAATCGTGAACGGCTCTTTGCTGTGGCTGAGACAGTCGCTCAATACTGCGCGCGAGTCCCGCCCTCTGCCCTGCTGGTAAAGCGGGCGGAAGCTGGAATTGAATATTGGCAGTTCGTTTATGATATAGCTCTCCTTGCGCCAGTTGTCAGGAAAGGCATTGGGCACGGGATCTTCATTTAAGGCGACCTCTGCTCCTTCCAGTCCGAGATAGGTGGCCATCTTGAGGACCGCCTGGAAAGCCTGGGTGGCGAAACAATCGCCGTTGGTTATGGTTACAGCCTGCAAATCTACAACAGGAGACAGCCAGAGAGCGACGGTGCTGAGAAGATCATCGACATGACCATCGTTGTCGTGGATGACCGGCCGGGCCATATGCTACATCTCCCAAGAGCTGGGCAAGTATATAGTGTACTGTGCTTGACCTCGCCTTTCATTATTGGGCCAGGGTTCGGCCATAGGATTGAGGCTACTGACATGCTCGGCGAGAGCAGCACTGATAGTAGTTTGTTGTCTGAGCGCAGAATCGACAGCACCATTGGTATTGCCTTGTAGAATAGGGCAACGTTGTGCTGGCCACTGAGATGTTGATCCTGACCAAAGGCCGATACCTATTGACGGCTGTGCTTGTCGCCTCAATTTACAGCCCGGAAATGTTGGCGCTTGATAAAACAGCTCTCGAGGGCTTATTGGAGAGAGCACACAGTGCCGCTCGGCAATACAAGTATAGTGAAGCGGAAAGATTGTACAGGGAAGCGTTTGCGGCAATCGAGACTGCAGAGAGAAAGGATCTGGACCTGGTCTCTACGCTCATGGGTCTCGCCTCCATGTGCTCGTTTCAAGGCAAATATCCAGAGGCTGAGCAATTGTACAAGCGTGCCCTGAACCTTGAGGAGAGAAGGGGGGACCCTGGTGGCGCAGGGATGTGTTTTGTCTTGCAGGAACTGGCTGAGCTGTACGAGAAGCAAGGAAGATACACTGATGCGGAGTCACTCTACAAACAAGCTGTATCCGTTAACGAGAGCGCTCGTGACCCGGGCCGGTACATGGACCTTTGTATGAGCCTGGGAAAGCTTGCTGCTTTCTACCGCAGTCAAAACAGGTATAGAGAGGCGCAGGGGCTGTATGAGCAATGTCTGTCAATAATCCAAAAGCAGGGGCCAAACAGTTCGCTAACAGCATATTACCTGGCTGAGCTGGCTCGCTTACTGGGTGACCAGCAGAGATACATGGAAGCCGAGCAACTTCTTGAGCGTGCCGAGGCGACGGAATCTGATCAGGGATTTCTGGCCGTCCTTTTAGACATTCACGCTAAGCTTTATCTGGATCAAGGAAAGTACAGCAAGGCCGAAGAGCTTCAAAAGCAGGCTCTGACTATAAGAAAGAAACTCTATGGCCCAGACAGTACGGCCGTGGCAACAGATCTTTCACTTTTGGCGACAATTTATGCTCAAACGGGTAAGTACAAGGAAGCAGAGACACTTCAGAAGCAGGCTGTCGGGCTCTACGAGAAGGGTCCGGGTGAGCGAGACCTGGCAAGTGCTGTAACTTACCTGGCAAGGCTCAATCAGGAGCAGGGTAAGATAGCTGAGGCTGAGTTGCTCTATAGACGAGCGATAGAGCTGGAGCGGAAGCTAGCAGATCCGCAGAACGTAGGGTTCTTTGGCCTGGGAGGACTGGCCGCACTCTATCGGGATCAGGGCAGATACCAGGCAGCCGAGGAGCTATATCAGCGCTTGCTAGCCATTGATGAGCGCGTCGCCGGTCCTTATCATGCGAGAGTTGCGAGCGATCTCGATAACCTGGCCCAGGTATATCTCTTGCAGGACAGGGAATCCGAGGCAGCACCCCTACTGGAAAGAGCACTCGCCATCAAGCGCAAACTACCGGGGGCACGCAGTTTACGCTTGCCAGTGAGCGATGGGAAGGCTGCGCCACTACCGAAAGTGATAAGGCCCGTAAGGGACAAATGGGCACTTGTGGTTGGTATCAGTAATTACAAAGATTCATCCATAAATTTGAGGTATGCAGCTAAGGACGCAAGAGATTTCTACAGGTATCTTGTTGGAGAAGCGCATTTCCGGACCGATCACGTGAAAATTCTTGTTGACGGCGATGCCACCCGTGAGAACATAGCCGATTGCCTTGGGGACAAATGGCTTAAGGGCAGAGTTAACCCTGACGATCTTGTGGTGGTTTATATCTCAGCGCATGGCACCACAGCAAACCCGGGTGCTGGCGGGGTAAATATGCTGGTTGCCTACGACACCCAGAGCGATAACCTGATCCTCAAGGGTATTCCCATGCAATGGTTGACATCAAGTCTCAAGGATCTGATTCCTTGTGATCG
>CAYPBX010000149.1:0-1683 GCA_964409075.1 uncultured Candidatus Obscuribacterales bacterium | reverse complement strand
AGCCCCACTGCTTTCTGGCAACCAAGGACAGGTGGTGTCTGCTGCCGACTCAGGCAGAAAGGGCTTGCTCAGAGAGCACAGTTTTAATGTCGATCAGTTAATGCCGGGCACGGGGCAGCTGGTGCTGGCCTCCAGCCAGTCCGATCAGATTTCCTGGGAGTCGAAGGCCTATCCAAACAGCGTCTTCACGAGGCAGTTAATTGAAGGGTTGCGATGCAGAGGAGCCAAGACCACTTTGCGCGAAGCATATGAGTGGATGAGACTGGCAGTTGAATCAGAGGTGCTGCGAGATCGAGCTGTCAATCAGACTCCTGTTCTCAAGCAAGCCTGGCAGGGAGATGATCTGGTCCTGGCTGTAACACCGGGGAGCTCCGCTCCCTATGCCAGATGATATTTTCGTCCAAGACCAGCACGGTATTTACAAATTTTGACTACTGGCTAAGGCGTGGCTTGATTAACGGCGACTGTGGCCCTGGCTGAGGACCGTGCAATCTACGTAGGCCACACCGCCGAGCAGAATGTCCAGGCGGCGGGCTGCCTCCCGCGAAAGGTCCAGGATTCTGCCCTTTATGTATGGTCCGCGGTCGTTAATAGTGACAATGACCGACTTGCCGTTGCGGGGATTCTCAACCAGCACTCTGGTACCCAAAGGCAGGGAACGACTGGCTGCCGTGAGCTTGTTCATGTCGAATCTTTCGCCTGATGCTGTCAATTTGCCGTGAAAGTTTGGCCCATACCAGGAGACGTTGCCGCTAAATGTTGTCGGGTAGGAGTCAGTAGCAGCGCAGACTGCCGAGGTGGCGATACGCCAGCTGATCAGCCAGAGCATCAATGCCGGGAGCCGTGACACTCTGAACTGTTTTGTCAATGGCAGTATTATGCGTATTCCATTGACTGGATCACTCATTCTGTTGCTTTTCAATGGCGGCGGCTTGCCGGTTCAATGTGGCGGATTCTTCCTGGCGACCTATGTCCGCGAGCAGGACTGCGTAGTTGCGTAGAGCGGCTGCAACTGGCAGAGATTCTGCTCCGAAACACTGCTTCCGGATATCGATCAGCTTCTGATAAACAACTTCAGCCTGACCGTACTCTTTGTTTTCTCGGTATAAGCGAGCGAGATTATTCAGCAGCACTGAAAGCTCCGGGCTCTGTGTACCTCGGCTCTCCTCTTCGATGCTGACTGCTTGCTTTAGAGTTTCTATAGCTTGGCTCAGTTTGCCCTGCTCGCGATAAAGGAGAGCGAGATTGTTGAGATTGTCTACCTGTTCTGGGCTTTGAGCGCCATTAAGCTCGATGATCAGTTCTCCGATCTGCTTGCTGGTGGCATCAGCCAGGTCGTATTTCGCCTCTTGCCGGTAGAGCTCTGCCAGACGGCTTAAGGTGGCAATTCTGGTGCGGGTCGCGCCTGCACCCGAGCGTTGCGTGATCGTTAGAGCACGCTGGAGCTGAACTTCTGCCCGGACATAGTCGCCCTCCTCCTGATAGAGCATGCCCAGGTCGTTTAACGTGTCTATCAGCTTCAGGCTGTCGCTACCGCACTCTTTCTCCTGAAGGTTAAGCGCTCGATCATAAAGTGGCTCGGCATTCTTTTGTTCGCCGAGCTCGCGGTAAACGAGACCCAGGTTTTTTAGAGCGATGGCTACCTGCTGGGGATTGGACTGATCAGAGCTCTCGGCGATAGTC
>CAYPBX010000148.1:0-6558 GCA_964409075.1 uncultured Candidatus Obscuribacterales bacterium | reverse complement strand
ATAGTCACCTTCCATTTGAGCTTGCCCTCGATGTGTCCCTTGAGCGCTACAAGTGATTCAGGCTCACCGTGAACCAGAAAGGTCTCCCTGGGCGCGGCTTGGAACTGCCCGAGCCAGGCGAGAATCTCGCTGTAGTCAGCATGCCCTGAGTAGTCGGACATGAACTCAATCCTGGCACGCACCTTAACCGGGCAACCGAAGATGTAAATCCTCTCTGACTTCAAATTGACGAGATTCTGCCCGAGCGTGCCGGTTCCTTGATAGCCGACAAACAGGACGGTGTTCTGCCTGCCGGGCAAGCGCCGCGAAAGGTGGCGCACAATCCGGCCACCTGATGCCATGCCGCTCGAGCCAACAATGATGACCGGCTCAGTGGCCGGTCGATCAAGAAGCGCGCTCTGACCCGGATCCTTCACCTCCACATACCGTGGCGCGGCAAAGAGATCCACACCCCTCTCGCTCAGACGACGGGCACGCCGGTTGTAGAGATTCTTGTGCTTGCGGTGTACAGCGGTAGCTTTGATCGCCATCGGGCTGTCGAGAAAGACAGGAATGTCAGGGATCCTGCCTGTCGACATAAGCTCGCGCAGATCGTAAAGAACGGTTTGAGCTCGACCGATCGCAAAGGCCGGGATGACGATGACGCCATACCCGTACCTGCGATCGCGCTTGCGGGCACGCTGATAGGCCGCATTGACAATCCCGGCAAGAACGCTCAGCCGGTCGCGCCGCTCGTGCAATTTGCCACCATAGGTGGACTCACACATCAAGTAGTCTGCCTTGTGCACCGGCTCGAGCGGCCGCAGGATCGGTGTTCCCGGGCGACCGATGTTGCCGGTGAAGCAGAAGCGCCGTTTCTCAGCGCCCTTGCCGATCTCAAGCGAAACGACAGCAGCCCCAAGAATGTGGCATGCTTCCGTGAAGCGGACTGAGACACCGTCGGCAACCTGCCTGCTCTGCCCGTAATCCAGGGACTGGACTTGATTGAGGCAAGCCTTTGCATCAGCCTGAGTGTAGAGCGGCTCGGCGCGCTGCGCGCGTCTCTGTCGCCTACCACCGCCCCCGCCAGCACCTTTTCCTCGTGCTGCTGCTCTCTGCGCGCGAGCGTTAGCGCGGCGAGCCTGCAGGTGGGCAGAGTCAGGCAAAAGAATCTCAAGGAGGTCGCGGGTTGCCGGATGTGTATACACCGGCCCCTTGAATCCCTCCCTGACAAGGCGCGGCAAGTAACCGGAGTGATCGATGTGCGCGTGGGACATGATAGCAAAATCGATGTCTGCAGGCTTCACTCCATGCGGGAGGTTCCTGCGCTGATTAAGCGTCTCATGCTCCTGGTACAAACCGACCTCGAGTAGAAATCGCGTCAGCTGGAGACCGTTAAAGTACTCGAAGAGATAAAACGATCCGGTAACACCTCCTGCTGCGCCTAAAACATGAAACTTGATCCACGGCCGGCCAGACCTGGCCTGCCGCTTACTGTTGTGTCGAGACATTTGTCTCTCTCCCAAACTAGCGGGAGTTCCACACCGACTAGTCATTTTTGTCAGCTGCTCCTTGGAAGATCCCGGTGACAGTGGCCTGCGCCTGCGCATGAGAATGAGTCTCTACACAGCGCTGTTGCCTTGCTGTCACCACCTGTCGAACCCGGCTGTAACCGGACCGGCAAGCCGGGAACTGATCTGCCCTTCTCGAGAGAGCATGCCTTGGCTGATGTAATCGGCAACGAAACGCCGAATTTCACCAGAGCTAACGGCCAAGGCGCACAATAGGAGATGCAGCTGCGGTTTCATTCAGATGCCGCCGGACTCGCGGCAAAGGATCCAGCGCTGTCGGGTCAACTTTTTCCAGTCGACCGGACTGCAATTAAACTTTCCAAACACTGATGCTCTGGTTTTGTTGCGCTAGACCGGTTGTTCAAATCAGAGTTAGCAATACACCCAGAGACTAACAGATGTCATGTGGTAGTACAAAGATCCATGCCAGATCTCAAAACCTGGGAAAAGTATTACTGGCCTGGCTTCTTGAGCCATACTTTCTAATGTTGACAGTCTGAGAATAATCCAAGGTTACCGCCGGTTAAGGCCAGAGCTCAATTTGATCTCGCGCAGTTATCACATAGTTAAGATCAGATTTGAACATCTCTACCTCTAAGCCCCCATAACGATCGGTCGATAGCCTCTATCAGCTTAATCGGACCGACGCCTCCGCCTTCTTCTTGGCTTAAAGACAAGCCACAGGGGCGGTGTATGACAGTGCTCGGCGGCCATGGTGCCTCAATTGATCTCAGTTTGTGATAGTTGTCAGCATAATGCACCCGCGCCATTTCTAAGACTCGAAAGGTTCGGCAGTCCAGCCTTCCTGGAGCGGCTAACACTACCTGCCAAACATTGCATCAGGCTGCAATCAACACGCTTTTGAGATTTTGTTAACCGTAAGCGTCAGGTTGTTATCAGTTACAGCCATAACCTAAGCTGAAGCCATTCTCGTCTCTATTATCAGTGCATTATTGCCAGGAACAACGGAACTAAGCCAGCAATCCCGCTGTATCAACCGGCAGACAGAATCTTCTCTTCCCCTAGTGGAAGAAAGGTTTGTGTGGCTGGAGGCAAGACGCTCCGGACTAGCAAGAGCAACGTTTTGGGGCTAACTGCCTAACACCTTTCTTGGCTATCGAAATCACCTGGGGTTGCAAATCACAGGTCTAGAAAGAGCAGCGCCTATGGCGGTGCTCTCCGGCTCAGTGAACGGAGGTCGAGATGATCCCCATCAGAGACAACTTGCGTTGCTCTATCTTCCCGATCGCAACGCTGCTTCTGATTGTTTTGAACTGTGCTGCCTTTGTCGCCGAGCTGATGGTGATGGGCAGCGGCGATGCGGATAGATTCTTCTCCACCTGGACCATGGTGCCGGCGCGTGTGGTCGACGCCTTCGTCAGCGGCGAGCCTCAACTCATCGGCATAGCAGTGTTGACGATGTTCACAGCCATGTTTATGCATGGCGGCTGGATGCACCTGATCGGCAACATGCTCTTCCTGAACTGTTTCGGCCGAGGCATGGAGGCACGACTGGGGACGGTGCGCTTTCTTGCCTTCTACCTTGCCAGCGGGCTAGTCGCCTCGCTCATTCATATCGCCAGCGACCCGACCAGCATGATCCCCACGCTAGGCGCCAGCGGCGCCATTGCTGGCGTCCTGGGCGGCTATCTGCTCTTCTGGCCCCTGGCAGAGGTGCGGGGGATATTCCTGCTTGTCTTCATCCCCATTCCCATCAGGCTGCGCGCCTATTGGTTCCTGGTCGCCTGGTTCGCCATTCAGCTCTACGAGGTCATCAACAGCATCGGACAGGTTGTCTCTGGTGGTGGCATCGCCTACTGGGCACATGCCGGTGGCTTCCTGGCAGGATTGGTGCTGGCTGGACTGTGGAAGCTTTACAGGCCGGCCTCCTCTGTCTGCTACATGGAGACTGACTGCCCGCCCTGCGAGGAAGAGCACAGGCAGAACGAAGAAGAAGATGATCTGTGAGTCGTAGATTGCCGGATAAGGCGGGACAAAGCACCACTTTATCGGCTTTGCCCCGCCTTTCGCTTGTGCAAAGACAAGCCGGAGAACCAGGCTGCCTCCAGATCCTCTTCACACGAGATGGAAACGCGGAGGTTGAGGTAATGATACAACTGCTTCTGAGAACGCTGCTGATTGCCTTGGCTCTCTTTACCTTCTTCCCTGCCTTAGCCGGCATCAAATTCCATGGCAATCTGCTCAGTGCCGGCGTCCTTGCTGTTGCTACCACAGCAGCTAGCTTTCTTCTCCACATAGCCTTTGACCTATGTGAGCGGAAGCTCACAACACTCATCCGACACCTCAAGCTCAAATTCGCAGTCGGGCTTCTAATCATGAGCCCTGTTTGGATATTCGGCTTCTTCATACTGCCCGGCTTGTTACTGAAGCTGCTTTCGAACCTGTTCCCAGAGTTGCTTTCAGTTGAAAGCGCAGGCTCGATCCTCGCCGGCGGCGTGATTCTCTATCTGATCACGTACATGACTGGCGGTTTCTCTCACTATCTGCAATCCTGCTGGTGCGGTGCGACGAGCAAAAAAAGCTGCCCGTCTCAAGCAAGCAAAGGCCACCGCTGCCCTGAAACTAACGACCAGAACCCGCAATCCGGGACTCCTGCAAGCAGGATCTCGCCTGACATGGCTTGCGGCGAGAAGGATGAGGAGATCACTCAATGATCAAATGGGCTATCACCACTGCCGCCGCGACGGCTACACTGGTCTATCTCCTCCCGTGGCTGCCGGGGTATGTCTTCTCCGGAAATCTCCTGCATGCATTTTGCATCGCCGCTATCTTCAGTCTGATTGCACACGGCGGACGCAAGCTAACACGGGAGCTTGTAGGTGATCTCATCGGCAGCAATCACAGGTTCCCCAGCTTCGTTCTCTGTACAGCGGCCACGGCAATCGTCACTCTAGCTGTACCGTCACTTCTCGTTCTTTTCACAGCCTGGCTCCTGCCCTCCATCATCTCCATATCCGGCATACTCACAGCAATCCTCTCTGGGCTGTCGCTCATCGGGATTGTCATGTTGACCAGCCTCGTCTGCCCGGCAAGCGCCCGGCAGGAAGACACGAGCCTTGCCGGAGGCAAGGTGCAGTCTTTGTACACAGACACCAATAGCCACCCGACCGCAGAGCCAGAAGAGGCTATTGAGGATGAGGAGGAGACCGTGGGCGACGAGCCGGAGGAGAAGACGGGATGAGCCGGGTACAGCTGTTGTCATCTTGAGGGCACACTACCTTTCACGGACGTCAGGAATCTACTATTCCCCGCTTCCTGACGTCCCGAAGTCTCGAAAGATTCTACTATTGCATACCATACCAATACGGGATTCCGTACAGACCACACCCGGGCGGCTCTCGCAGAGATTCAGGAACGCCTGTAATCAAACTCTTCGTCGAGCCAGTCGCAAAGCTCTTCGTCCAGCTGCTGCAAGGAGTCCATATCGATCAGCCCCCGCCTCAACCCTTCAAAGACAATCCTGCCTCTGGCGTTGTAGATCTCCATCTCGGCTGTCTCTTTCAGGTGCGCCTGCTCGTCTGCAACCAGCTTGTTTAAAAGCATGGAGAGCCTGTTTTGAACGCCGCGCACACTGATGTGCCTTCGGCGGGCTATGGCCTTATCGGTCAATCCGACAATGATATCCAGGAACGTCTCATACTCCACATCCGTGAGCGACTTGTCTTTCGACTGCAGGCGGCTCTGAACTCCCCTGACCACTGGATCGATGTAGGGATTGTTGTGCACAAGCACCGATTCAATAGCATAGGTGAGCTTCTCATCACTCTCGCTTTTCAGCACATAGCCGTGAATGGCATTGTCAGGAACGATTCGTCCCAACTCACGTACATAGGATTCGGTGTGATACTGAGACCAGAAGAGAATTTTCGTAAGTGGATTCTCAGCCCAGATCTGTTGAGCTGCTTTGATGCCACTCATGCCAGGCATAGAGATATCCATGACTATCAGTTCTGGTTTCTGTGCACGAAAGAGCTCCAGAGCCTTGGTACCGTCCTCTGCTTCGATAACCTCAGGCGGCCCGGGAATCCTCTCAGCCAGGAGACGTCCAATGTGTTGGCGGAGAGCAGCTAGATCCTCGACAACAAGAATTCTCGTCATTTCACCTGGCTGCGTCAGACAGAATCATCGCCTAAGATTGTACCTTCCACAGCACAGGATTACAGCGGCGCTCCAGCTGGCGCCATATGGCAACCGTGGATCTCCACAGTCAAAATTGCGGATTTCCCCATTAAGTCGCAACCGCCGAGATGTTATGTTAGCTCTGTCAGCAACCACACACGCCGGATCGCTGACCAACAACCTAGATGCCGCCGGGAATCCTAGCTCCCCTCTCTCTGGATTCCCGGTTTGCTTTTGACTGTCTCTTCCCTTCTGGTCTCCCTTGCAGGGACCAGCAAACAAAGTTAAACACATGCAACGCGCCTGCGTTGGCACAGAACTACTAGAACAAATTTAGACAAAGCCAGATTGTCTCTGGGGCACTGTCAAGCACCCTCGTAAAGAGCGAACAACAACACCCGGTGCTCTGCTCCTCTCATGGACCTGTCGCCAGGCAGTGCTAACATCTGGGGATGGCCAAAGTGTCAGTGCTAGCGGACCATATCGCCAGCCAGATTGCCGCCGGTGAGGTGATAGAACGCCCTGCATACGTGGTGAAGAAGTTGCTTGAAAATTCCATCGACGCCGGGGCCAGGCGCATAGAAGTCTCTGTCAGCGGTAACTGCCGGGATATTCGCGTGGCGGATGACGGCTCCGGCATGGGCTCCGATGACGCCTTGCTGGCCTTCGAGCGCCACGCCACTTCCAAGTTATCTACAGCCGACGATCTGTGGTGCATATCCACACTTGGCTTCCGTGGCGAGGCCCTGCCAAGCATTGCAGCGGTGGCCCACGTTACTTGCCTGACCCGAACTGGCGACTCTGCCACCGGAACCAGAGTAGAGGCAGCAGATGGACAAATTTCTGCCTTCGAGACTGGTTGCGCACC
>CAYPBX010000147.1:0-6566 GCA_964409075.1 uncultured Candidatus Obscuribacterales bacterium | reverse complement strand
GCCGGGCGGCCCCGACGTCGTGCCCGAGCGGGTCGTCGCGACCGGCCAGGCGCACGAGCCTGTCTTTACAGTCTCAGTGTCGATTGACGGTGAGGCGAGCGGGCAGGGGACCGGCAGCTCCAAGAAGGAGGCCGAGCAGGCAGCCGCCAGAGAAGCGCTGGTGATTTTTGACAGCCTCTAAATGCTCTTCTTACCTGAGCGGCACCCGGGCAGGCATCTCCTGGGAAGCGAAGTCGACCGGCTTGATTCGGGTTCTTACCAGCTCCTCACCAGACTCAATAGAAGGCCTGGCTACCGGGTCAGGCTCAGCTGGCCACACTTCCATCGACTCTTTTTTGCCAGCGCCGGCTTGAGAGCGCAAGGCCATCTTCAACCCTGCTGCCTGAGCCAGTCCGTTGGCGCGGCTCTTGAGCTCCAGGGCCTCCCTCTCTGCCAAGGCAGCCTTTAAATCAGCCTCGGAGGCTTTGAGCAGCGCCTTGGCAGCTTCTACCTGCCTGGAAGCAGTCTTGAGTCCATCTCTGCAAAGCTTTACCTGCTTTCTGGCTCCGACCACCCGCTCCTCTGCCAGCACAATTTCTCCCTTGAGCTGATAAGCTCCCGCCTCACCTGTCTCCCTGGCTCCGGCACCATATCCGCTACCGCAGACAGCAAGCAGCAAACCCGCCAGGGCAGCTCCTCTTAACCTCTCAGCCTTTTTGTTCATCTCAGCCACACTCCCTGCCCAACCTGCCTCCGGTGCGCATACCCTGCCTGCTCGATCCAAGCCACACCAGAGTGCATGCAAAGGCCATGCCCAACAAAACCTGATTATAGAAAGCAGCCTCGCTGCCGGCAAGAGCTATGGGCTGGGCAACTAGAGGATATCTAAGCGCCTTCCTGTTAAATAGTTAATCGATAGCTCTGAGGATGCTGACCGATACCTTTAAACAGGCTGCGGCGCGCGCCAGGGCCTGGCTTCAAATACTAAGGTAGTTTAAAGACCACCTGTAAAAGAACTCTTTCATGTATATTGATGATTTCACGCCGGAGGCGGTAAAACATACGCCCGCAGGCTGAAAGCATTGGCAAAGAACATGCATGGATTCGTCAGGCTTTTTTGCAGCGGGAAAGCAGTATTATTTGTGGTTTGACCCCTGCCCTATACGGCGCTTGAACCCGAGGCCAGTGATATAACCCGATGAGAGGAGAGACAGCGTTAGTGGCAGACAACAAGACCCAAGACGCTCGCTCGGAGTTCGAGAAGCTCCTTGATGAGTCTTTCACCTACAGTTTCGAGCAGGGCGACATCATTACCGGCGACGTCGTCAGGATAGAGCGTGATGGCGTGCTCGTGGATGTAGGCGGCAAATCGGAAGGCTTTGTTCCTTATAAAGAGATTTCCAATATACCCATAAATTCAATCGACGACGTGATTAAGGTCGGTGACCGCCTGGAGTTTTACATCCTGCGCGAGGAGAACGAAAACGGGCAGCTTACCCTGTCTATCAAACGGGTAGCCCAGGCTCGGGGCTGGGTGAAGCTCGAGGAGCAGAAGCGTGATAACGACACCATTAGAGCCAAGATCTCCGCTGTAGTGAAAGGAGGGGTGGTCGTCGATGTTTACGGATTGAGAGGCTTCGTCCCCGCCAGTCAGCTGCGCGTCAAGGGGACAACCCCAGAAGAGCTCATCGGCATGGAGATACCGATGAAGATCCTCGAGACCGATACAAGGCGCAACAAGCTTATCCTTAGCCAGAGACTGGCGGTCCAGGAGGAGAAAGCAGCACAGCGAGAGAAGATCCTCAATACCCTTGCCTCAGGCGAGATTGTCAGTGGCGAGGTAGTAAGGATTGCTGATTTTGGAGCCTTTATCGATCTGGGAGGACTGGACGGACTGCTCCCCATATCGGAGATCTCCTGGGAGCGCGTATCTCATCCTTCCGATCTCCTCAAGGTAGGGCAGGTGGTTGAGACCAGAGTGCTCAAGGTAGACAAAGAGAAAGGTCACATAAGCTTGAGCCTCAAGCAGACGCTGCCTGATCCCTGGATAGAGATAGAAGACAAATTCCAGGAGGGTCAGGTTGTAAACGGAACGGTTCGCAAGATCCAGAGCTTCGGAGCCTTTGTCCAGATCTACCCGGGAGTGGATGCGCTCCTGCCCACCGTGGAGATGTCGGAGGCGCCAAACGTCAAGCCCGAGGAGATAGTCGAGGTGGGACAGGAGATAAAGGCAATTATCAAGAAGTTTGCTCCTAAAGATCATAAGATCAGCCTCTCGCTGCGCGGCGTAGACGTCAGCGATCTCATCGGCGGCTGATGGCGGTAATTCTCTCTCGAGTTAAATTTTATGCTGGGCCAGGCACTGTATAAGCGCCTGCACTGCTGCCGGATCCCACTGTACCCCGGCTCCTTCCGTCAAGGCCTTTAAGGCCTCCTGCTGACCCATTGGTTGCCTGTACTTCAGTTTCGCTGTCATCTGCTGGTAGCTGTCGGCTACATGAATGATGGCAGCGGCAAGCGGGATCTCCTGTCCTTTGAGTCCAAGCGGATAACCATTGCCGCTGTACTCTTCATGATGGGCCCTGACAATCGGGCAAAGGTGCTTGAGTTCAGGAAAGGACTCCAGGAGCGCCGCCCCGTCTCCAGGATGCTTCATCATCACCAGAAGCTCCTGGTCCTCCAGGGCGTCTTCGGGGCTCTGCAGCACCTGGGCAGCAGTTCCAAGCTTGCCCACATCATGTAGCAGCGCTGCCAGCCTTACGGTGTTGACCTCCTGCGCAGACAGGCCCATCTCAAGGGCTATCGCAGAGGCACATTCAGCCACCTGACAGGCATGCCCGTCTACATACTTATCCTTAGACTCAATCTGAGCGATCCAGCCATCTATGCGCCCCAGCGTGCGCGCATCCACCCCGGCCGTAGCAAAAATATAATCGCTGGTAGGATTCTTTGCTGCCAGGATCTCTTCCAGCTTTGCCCTGGCCTCATTCTCATCGATCTCCAGCGGCGGACCCTCAATATGCTCTACATGCTCAGCGGGTGCTGCCTGGAATCGCCCTTTGTCCCGATGAAAAGATGCCAGGAGGGGACTTGTGCTGCTCAAGCCGGTAGTTCTCCCCTTGGACATTATCGCCCCCAGTCCAGCTTTGCCGGCTGCGCCCTTGGGGGTGGGAATAGCATCCAGATCACCCCATGGGCTCATGGCCTCCCTGTTGCCTGCAAGCGAGGCAGACGGCGGGGCCGCCGCCGCCGGGCTCTGCGGCCAGGCAGAGTCCACCCCAGCTTTAAGCGCAGATGCCTCAGCTTCCGACATACTGTAATCAGGCACCGCGGCACCACCTTTTGCAGGCGGTGGTATCATCTCGTCAGCTGAGGCGTAAGCGGTGTCAGGCCATGGCGGAGCCGGCGGTGCCCCTTCTCCGCTCAAGTCCAGCATCGGCATAGCGCTGGGTTTCCTGCCGCTGCCAAGAATTGAGGAGAGTGATTTACCCGGCTCCTGGGCTGGCGTCTCCTGGACGGCAGCAGGCTCAAAGGCAGTGCTTGCCGGACTGAAGTCTGCCAGGGTCTGGGGCTGGGCAGGCCCGGGAGCTGGCGCAGGTTCAGTTACCACAGGCGCCCCCGGGTGAGTCTCGGCCGGCTGGGCAGCTGGCGGCAGTGGAGCCGCAGTCGCAGGGGAGGGCGCTGAGGTCTTGCGAGCAACCGGTATCGCCTCCAGCCCGAGAGCCCCTTTTAAGGCCTGCCTCACCGACTTGAGCGTCTGCCTGGAAGGAGCAGTTTCCGAGACAGCCACGGTCCGCTGATGGAGCTGCATGATCGGCTCCCGTGATAGCTTCTCTTGCGGCAGTTTGGAGAGCGCCTCAGCCACTCTGTCAGCCACGCTCTGCACCATGTCAATCTCACTGCGGGTCCAGGCACGCCTGTAATCACACTGCTGCACCATCACGCAGCCGTGGGTAATCTCTTGGAAGGTGAGCGGAACCCCTAGAGCCGACCGCGAGGCGATAAACTTCAGCTCCTCCTGCACAGGCGTTACATAAGAGTTGTCCTGCCCCTCATAGCTCACGATCGGCCCTCGTGCAAGCAGCGTTTGACAGACAAGGGGGGAGTCGCTGGTCGGCCAGCGATACTCCTGACAGCTGGCGACCTTGTCCTGCTGCCAGTACTCATAACAACGCCAGCCGGCCCCGGTGTCGTCGGTACAGACAAATATGCAGCGGCTGGCCTGCAATACCTTGCCCAGTATGTTCACTACCATGAACAAGGCATCGCCAATCCCCAGGCAATAGGCCATGACATTGCCAATCTCGACGAGAAATGTCTCCCTGAAGGTGTTGCGTTGTACGACATCGTTAATCTGGGCATGGCGGATAATGTCGGTCAGCTCAGCCAGCGTTGCACGCAGCTGGTTGAGGATAAGCGGATTCACGCCTTCTCTTTTCAACATGCTGAACTGCCCAAAAGCCTTTCCCTGCAAGGACAGCGGTAGAACCACTCTTTGGGCCCCGTTCCCATACTCCCGGGCAGCTTTGAACTCACAGATAGCTGTATGGTTGGGATCAAGCGGGCTGGAGAGCATGATCTGACAGAAGTCAGCGCTGTACTCCTCCGCCAGATCCTTGACGGTGGTCTCCAGGATCTGCTTCAAATCCCTGGTGCCTGATAGCTTCTCTACAAGCGTGCCGGTCATTGCCAACCCCCAGCGCAAGTTTACAGTTGCCAATGTGCCCGCCCAGCCAGGGCAAAGCGCATTTACAATGATACCGAAAACTGTTTCATTCCTGTTGTACCCGCACTGCTGCGAAATTATTTAAGAGATCGGCAGCCAGGCGCTTTTGCCTGCCCGCTTAATGATCTGCGAAACATTTCGTGCCAGGGGCATACCGCCTGCCTGATCCAGTCTCACCCACCTGGAGTCCACCACTCCTTCACCGGCAATGGGGGCAGGCAAAGCAGGGTATCCCTGCCTGAGGCGGCAGAGATATGCCAGGTCCAGGTGGTAGACATCCTCGGCCTCATGGGCAGCTCGCACCATATGCAGGCAGAGAGGGGCAGGCAGGAAGAAAGCATCAGCATCACAAGCGGCAGGCAGAGTTGGACCACAAACTTCAACCCGGATCCCCGTCTCCTCATAAGCCTCTCGAACTGCCGCCTCGTGAGGCAGCTCAAACGGCTCCAGGTGCCCGCCTGGCGGCAGCCAGGCACCGATCAGCTTGTGGTGCACAAGCAGGATCTGCCCCCTCTCAACTACAACAGCCGAGGCGGTTACATGGGTGGGAATCTGATGCCGACGCATGCTTCTTATACACTTCTATCACCACAGCCGGCCCGATTGGCTAAAATGATAAAAGTCTTTCGTTCCCGGGAGCTTTGCCTTGCTCACCCAGCCGCTTACCCAGCCGCAATCTGCAGCTGACCTCATCGGGGCCGCCTTCAGCTTATACAGAAAGCACGTTCCCTTTATATTTAAGATTCTCGTAGGACCTACCGTTGCTGCTGCCCTGGCTTCGCTTGCGCTGCAATGGGCAGTCAACTACGCTCTGGTCGGCGGGAGCAACAAACCATCGGCGATCGCCCTAGTTGTGCTTGTCATTCTAGGGGCTTTTGCTGCTGTCCTGGCAGCCAAGTGGATTCTGACAATAAGGCAGCTGGCTCTGGTCCGACATGCCAACGGCTTTGCCCGGGAGTTTCCGGAGGCCGATCGTTATATGTGGTCCAGGCGGTGGGCGGTTTTAGGAATCCTGCTGTTGGCGATCGTCGTCATCGTCGCGGTAACCATCGCCTGGACGATAGAGCTTTCCTTAGCGGTCTGGATTGCCAGAGCCGGGCAGGCAGGCACAGCTTTATCGGTTGTCGGCATTCTCTTTGGAGCCCTCGGGCTCTGCCTGACGCTCGGCTATGCGGTCGTACTGTTGTACATGGTGCTCAGCGTCCTGGCCTGCGAGGAGAGTCCCTTGAGCATAATCATAAGCCGCGCTACCCGCCTGACCTTCCGGGACAGCGCCCGTGCTCTGGGCTTCGGAGCGCTTCTCATCATAACTATCTCAGCCATGTCCTATCCGCTCTCGCTGCCAATTGTTGCAATCACAGCCTTTGATGTCGTCAAACACGGACTGACAGCCGGGAGCCTCTCGGAGTCTTACAAGCTGCCCTTCTACCTCATGGTCCTCAACCAGACCTGGGAGTCTCTGGTCAATATGCTCCTCTGGCCGGTAACCTATCTTGCCTATGGGTTTTTCTACCAGGACCTCAGGCTCAGGCAGGAGGGGCTAGATCTTGTCCGTCAGCTGGAAGCGCTGCCGGGCGCAGACAGGCTTGCCAATGGATGATATAGAAAAGCACGTGGCCGACCTGGCAGGCAAATACAGCTTTCCACAGACGCCGGATCTGTTAGTCAGGCTGCAGGATGCCATAGCTGAATTCTTGCGGTACGTGAGAGATCTCTTGAGCTCGCTGCCCGGTTTTCTATTCGGCTCAGCTGATACACACAAGGCCGGCACGGCGCTCACCTATCTTCTCTGGGCCGCAGCAGCTGCCTTGGCAATAGCGCTTCTCTGCGCTGCCATAAGAAAAGTCAGGCTCAACAGTAA
>CAYPBX010000146.1:0-6576 GCA_964409075.1 uncultured Candidatus Obscuribacterales bacterium | reverse complement strand
GAACAGACAGGTGCCTAGAGCACTCGTACCCAGAGCCAGGACGAAGTCCTGCCAGTGGCGAATGGTCGAGCCGGAGATCGCCCCCAGCACAATTACAAGGAGAAGCGCTTGCCATAAGCGCGTTATATTCAGTCGCAAGCAGATTGACACAATCCAGCCAAAAAGCAAAAGAGCGCCGATCATGACAGACAGCTGCCCGATCAGCACATCTACCGGACCCACGAGCGAGTTGGGTAGCCCTCCAAAGAGAACATCACTATTCAGCTGCGTTATAGACTTTGAGAAGTGCCAGTTGAGGAGAGAAACAGCGATAGCTAAGGCATGAAACGCCATGACAGCGAACCCCCCTGCCAGAACAGCGTCCAACCAGAAATCCCTGTGACCGGTCGCATACTCGTCGCGATGAGGGGGCATTAGCATGGCAATAGTGCCTCTGATCAACTGCGGGAACCGATCCTGCAGCACAGAGAAGATAAATGCCAGAGCCAGTGCACACAGGCCGAAACCAACACCAAAACCGACAAGGCCTCCAAAAACCAACTGTACATAAAAACTGGCTAGCGGTTGAGTGCTGTCGTAATAGCTGTACAGGGAGGGGGTTTGATTCAACTGTGAAAGCAAGACTAACATGGCAAATGCAAGCGCTATTCTTGCTGCCACCCTGAAGCGCACCGTTCGCCGGCGAAACTCTCCAACAAAGACAACAAGCAAAACGATGAGGATTCCACAGGCTGCTACAGCCTGAAGGACCATGAGGGTGTGGTCTTTGATGCTCTTCTTCGCCCTCTTCCAGCGCCAGGCATCGGGGAGATCCCAGTACTGGTGCATATCGCAAACCTTGCTGCCGCTGAGACCGATCGTAACCTTAAGGGGAGCATCCCCTACCTTGTATTTGCTGGCGACAAAAGTTACCTCGAAGTCCGACCGGTTGTCGCGCTTGATGCGTTTGAAATCATCCACATCAATTGGCAGAAATTCCCCGCGATGACTCTCTATGAATTGGCGCGCCAGCAGCTTGGCCTTCGCATCGGTGATCTCCTCACCCCTTTCATCCTCCTTGAGATATATCAACGGCGAGAGGAGATGACCTTCAGAGTCCAGGAGCGCGCCGTAGAGATTCGCAGAGAGCGGTTTCACAAAGTGCACGTTCCACATGCAGGGGCTGCGCAATCTCTCCACCAGCTCCTTGATCTTTGCCAGCGGAATGTTCTCCCGGAGATACTCATATTCCTCCCGGAAGCCGGATATCCGATTGGAAAGATAGGTGTATATCAAGTGGTCGACAGTGTCGAAATGTTCTTGCTTCAGGTGCTCCTTTGCCAGTTGAATGGCCTTATCCCGAGTGACGGTCAGCGGCTTGTGTATCTCCCCGATCTGCCACTTGCCAGTATCCACAAAAGCGACGATCGCAAGCCCGAGAGCAATTCCAGCCAACAGAATCCAGCGAAGCTGTCTGGAATAAGGAGTGTAATGCATCGACTCGATATCCGCCTTTTCAGCCTCTGGCGTGGCATCTTCTATGTTGAGCGGCACTGAGGCATTTAGCAGACGAGTGTCTTGCTGAACTTGCGCGCTCGCAGCGCCCTGCCTGGCTAGCAGCTTCTTGCGGCTGAAAAGAAAGAGCGACAGAGCCAGCAAAACAAACACTGGCAGAATGGGAAGCAAGGCTGTGATCCTGAGTTCAAGCGGCGCCTTCAGGAACGGCTCTACACTAGAAAAAGCATTGAAGAGATAATGCGCTACAATGCAGGGGAGCAAGCCGTATCGCCTGATAATCCACCCGTCGACAAGGCCGACCAGAGTCAATTCGACACCGCGCGCGTAGCAGGGCTGCTGGGGATAGGAGCTGTGCGCAAAACCCCATATGGTTGCCTGAAAAACATTGGCCATCCAGAAACTCCGGAATGCCCTCTGTGCAATACAGAGCATGATCACCCGGCTGATTATCTCCTCATTGGTGGAGGCGAAGGCGCCCAGCTGAACTGCGCCAATCCATGGAAAGTAGCTGCTCAGTATCTGATAGCTATCGATCCACATCGGGCACCAGAAACCAAGGTGCTGTCCTGCCCAGTAATAGAGCGCCTGGTAACCGATCCCGACAATGCACCAGAGCACCCCGATTACAATGCCAGTGGCGACCTCCCTGGTGGCAAATCCCTGACGAGAGAAGATCCGCTCCAGGAGAAGCTTGTCGGGATAGGACTGCCGATACAGCAACTCCCCGGCTGCAGCCATCAAGGTTGCCCCTAGAAAGATGACGATAAACCCTGGTGCAAGTCCCAGAATAGTCAGCCCCACAAATGATGGATATGAAGATTCCGGCCTGTAGAAGCACAGGCGGTAAGGCAGATCGTTGAGACCGTCGACAAGATAGATGCAAGACAGAACAAGTCCTGCGGTCACGGCGAACTTGAGCCGGATGCTCCGCCTCTGAAGGCCGATGAGGAATACGAACAGACAAATGAGATATGCCAGCCCAATAAACGAAAAGGCGATGCTGCCGAGAAGCTGGTTGTACGACCTTGTGGTGTCATAACCACGCTCCCAGGCTTCAGGTATCTTAAGCCACACCCAAGAGTAGCTCAGTTGATCTCCGGCAATGCCCACGCTTCCCCGCAGCTTCGCTTTCTTGATATCCAGCTTCTGATACTCCCACGTGAAGCTGTAGTCGGTGCGGTGAGGCTGCGGCTCCTTCTCCTGGGATACTAACTTCAGGTCGGAGTCGCTCCATCCGGTTCTATCAATTAGAGTCGACACCGCCTTGCGCCGCGCTTGATCCTGCGTCAGAGAGGGCAGCCGTTTGTCGTTCGGCAGGGAAGCTCTCATACCCAGGAATTCTCCACCTGGGCTCATATAAACTGTCATCGTCTCCTGATCGAAAGGTTTGACGAACTTACAGGCCCAGTAGAACACCGGCACATCCGTTGACATGAAGCGGTTGGCTCTTTTGGCGCCGAACTCATATTCCAGGAAAGTCTTGGCTGAACTGTCGAACGAGAAGAACACTGATTTAATAGTGCCGGGCTTCGCGTGGCCGAAGCGCCTGGCATATTTCTCTGCGTCAGCGAGAATCTCCTCCTTGCTCTTCTTGAAGTCAATGGCAGCTGATGGAAAAATCTGATTTCGATAGGCAATACAAAAGCCAGCCCCAAGAACGGCCAGCAGCAAAAGGGAGATCAAGAAAATTCGATCAATTCTCCAGTCCTGGCTTGCCATCTACGCGCCCCCATACCGGCTGCTGCCAGATCGAGAGTGGATCGGGACAGAATAGCTGCCAACAAAGCACACAGCTGCTTTCACTTGGAAGACATCTCCTTGGCTCTAGCTCTTGCCTGTAGTCGGTTCAATTCAGCAAGCGCCAAAGCATATTCGGAACTTGTCCGGTCGCCATGATCGCGGACCCATACAAGCTGTCCTATTGCTTCTGTCTTGTCTCCAACCAGAGCAAGTCTCAATCCTATGTAGGCTCGTGCGTCAGTCATTTCGCGGTTGTCGGCTGCCGACTCGATAAGATCAGCAGCCGACTTCTTTCCAGTAACGTAGCTGATTATCCGAAAGGCCCTCCCATTCTCTTTCACTCTCTTTCTTGCCTCTGACAAGCACTCTCGCTCCTGAGCTTCATTGCGCAATCTCGCATATGCAAGGCTGTCCAGGATAAAACTAAAGGCCTTGCCCTCACTCTCCTCATTCGCGAGATCGCGATACTCCTTTAAATCAGCAAGGCCCTTGCTACTTTCGCCCATACACAGATACGATACGGCTCTGCCGTAGAGGGCATCGGCAGAAATGGCATCGCCTGGGCTCAACTCGAGCACTTTCAAAAAATCCTTCACTGCCTGTTCATATTTGGCGGCTGCGAGCTCAGCTCTACCGCGCCAATAACAAGGAGTAGGGGCGTCCTTTTGAAGTATCAGCGCTTCGGAATATTCACTGATTGATCTTTCGAAATCGCCAAGGCTGTGTTGTGCATAACCACGCTGCAGCCTGTCGCCTACAGTTTTAGCAGGAAAGTCCATAACACGCAGATATGCTGTACGAGCCTCGTCCCAGTCTCCCATCTGTTGGTAGCAGTCACCTATTAGATTAAAATATCGGGGATTAACCACATCCAGTTCTGAGGCGCGCTTGTAGTCATTGACGGCATTGGCATATTGTTTGCAGTCCTCATAGGCACGTGCCCGATCCTGATACAAGATAGCCTTCCTCGGCTCAAGCCGAATGGCATTACCCCAGTCCTCAATTGCCTTGTTGTAATTCTCGAGCATGCCAAAGGCCAATGCGCGATTGCAATAGGCATCCAGCGACTTGGGGTTGAGCTTAATGGCCTTGCCATAGTCGGCTACAGCATCGGTGTATTTGTCGCACCAGTAGTAGGTAGACGCTCGATTTTCATACAAGACAGCGTTTCTCGGCTCAAGTCGAATAGCCTGCCCCCAGTCCTCTATCGCTCTGGAATAGTTCTTGAGCCTATGAAAGACAAGTGCGCGCCCCCAATATAAATTCGCCGACTTAGGATTTAGCTTTATCGCTTCGTTAAAGTCAGCAATCGCCTTATCAAATTTACCCATACCAAAGTAAATCCGGCCTCTCCATTCTCGCAAGACCGTACTCTTAGGAAATATGTTGATGAGCGCAGCGTATGTCTCAAGCGCATTTGCATAGGACTCCCGCTGGAAATGATTCGACATCCCTTGCAGCTTTGATCTATTGCTCCTCACCTGCGACTGAACGGAAGACAGTATGCCCTCGAGTGCCTTGCCCGCGAGAAATCCAACAGAAACAAGTCCTACCAGCAGGACAGCTGCGATGACGAATCTATTGTGCCGCTTTGTGTTGATCATCGTGGCCAAACCTCGAGTGAGCTACAAATAATTAAATTCTATCTCGTAACAATCAGTCCCGTACAATGCTTCCATGAGCTTCCGTTACTCCTCTCTCCTCCTGCAACCGCCAGCGCCAACGGGGATGATGAACATGAATTGTTGCCTGCCCGCTCCAATCAATCGCTGGCAGTTTTGGCTCGGAATACGTAGCGTCTCAAGTGAGGCCGAAGGCTCCATCTGCCCCGGTCGGTCCCTGATCGAGCATCTCCTCGCTCTCCACCTGTCTTAGGTAGGCCATCAACATACTCTCCAGAGACTCTCGGCTTTCCGACGCTGGCTTACCCCTGACAATCTCGGCAGGCAAAAACCGCCAGAGCCAGGTCAAAATATCACCCAGCCACTGCGGAAAGGAGCGCACCTTTTTCCTAATCTCTTGACGCTGTATATGTGTGAGTTCCCGGCAGACTCGTTCTGCCGCCAGGCTCGTAACGTGCCTTCGACCCCGATACCATAGCGCTCTTACTACAAGACCACCTTCAGCATCGCTAATCTCGAGCCTGCGCTGACTCGTCATTTTCAGGTGAACTCGGATGGAGCCATAACGGAAGGAGGTGGAGTGCCCGTTTGTATAGAAGATCACATCTCTGTTCCCTTTAGAGTTCAGACCGAGCTTTCGAGCTCCATCAGCGCCGTGTATCGCTATTTTCCTCCCGAAGGCTCTTGCCTTTACCTCGGCAACCTCTTCGGCGGACGGTCTGGGAGTGCACGGCCCGGCCTTCATTAATACTCCGGCTGCCAGACGTACCAGGTAGCCTTCTTTGACCATTAGGTAAATGTATTGATCAATTGTCTTTCTGCGCCCATAAGCAAGCAGATCGCGAATAGAGAACGGCTGACCGTAGTCCATTCTGTTCACGTGTCTGCGGACCAGACTGATGGTCTCCAATTTCATACACCTTCTGGTTGTAGAGAAAAACCGTATGTTTTTGACTACGACCAAAAGGCACAAAAAGTTCACCCACTCCCTGCCGATCCTCGCTGGCCACTGAAATTAATAGCAACCTGAGCGTTGGTAGAATGCTACTGAGCCTTGGAATGCTGTACAGCCAGAAAACAGAATGGATCAGCGTCACTTTGCCTAATGACTCTCTCGTTTGAATGCCAGATGAAAGAGACATCCGAACCGGACGCTTTAGATCCTTGCTGTTGATGGAAGAGCTGGAATCAGATTTGATCTTCGCACCACGCCCTGCCTCCATAGCCTCGAACCTGTGGAGACACTTGGCGGTGCCTGGTACGCAAGCAGCTCATTCGTATGGGGGCCCCTGGAAACACCACAGCGCCGGCCTTCTCTTTACGGAGCCGGTCGCTAAATCCCGCTCTCCAGCACATGCACAAGCGCTCCGGGCAGATCGGGATGCTGAAAGGAGAATCCCGCCTCTCTGAGGCGTGCAGGCTCCACGCGCTGGCTGGCAAGCAGAAGCTCATCGGCCATCTGCCCCATCATTGCCCTGGCTACAAAGGCAGGCAGGGGGAAGAAGGCAGGGCGACCCAGGACAGAGCCGAGCTGCCGCGCGAACTGGCGGTTGGTAACGGGCTCGGGGGCAACAAGATTCACCGGGCCAGCAAAGGAGTCGTTGGTGATGAGCGTCTCCATGGCGCCAGCAACGTCATCAATGGCAATCCAGCTCATGTACTGATTCCCGCTGCCCACAGGACCGCCAAGCCCGGCGCGGAAGAGAGGCAAGAGGCG
>CAYPBX010000145.1:0-6579 GCA_964409075.1 uncultured Candidatus Obscuribacterales bacterium | reverse complement strand
TGCACCCGGTCCGATCTAGAGAAGGATACCGACTTCAGAAATTGGTTAGCAAGGCTCCTTAAGCAGGAATCCGCCCCTGATGCCACCGCTTTGATTGTCTACACTTCAGGAACGACGGGACGTCCCAAAGGGGTGATGATCAGTTTTCGCACCTTGAAGTTTCAGGTCGAAAACCTTCGACTCTTTCTGGATGCTGTTAATCAGGATACATTCCTATCCATACTGCCCATGAATCATCTGCTCGAGCTGACGGTAGGTTTTCTCGGGCCCCTTTCTGCCGGAGCAAAAATCTGTTATTGCAGCAGCCTTTACCCGACAGATGTTCTGAAAGCCATGCGAGAGAATGCCGTGACGCTGATGGTAGTTGTGCCCCTCTTCCTGAAGCTGCTCAAAAACGCTCTCGTCAAGGCCATCGCCAGGCAGGGCACGGCAGCCAGAAAGCAACTAGATGATAAGCTTCAGCAGGCTGGATCATTGAGCAATCATGCCGACCGCAGGGCACTCTTTGAGCCTATTCACCAGCAGCTAGGCGGACGGTTCCGTGGTTTCATTTGTGGTGGCGCCCCGCTGGATCTGGAGTCGGCATGCTTTTTCGATTGCATAGGCATACCTGTTTATCAGGGTTACGGTCTGACCGAGACAGGACCGATTATCTCGGCCAATAACCCTGGCGATTACAAGCTTGGCTCTGCGGGCAAGCCATTGCCAGGGCTGGCGGTCCGCATCGCCGGCAGCGGTAACACAAGGCAAGGAGAGATTCTCACAAGAGGTCCCCAGGTTATGACTGGCTATTACAGGCAGCCTGAGCTAACCTCCCAGGTTGTCGATGCAGAAGGCTGGTTCCATACCGGTGATATAGGCAAATTTGACAAAGACGGATTTCTCCATATTACCGGGCGGATCAAGAATCTCATTGTCCTGGGTGGAGGGAAGAAAGTGCAGGCGGAGGAGCTGGAGGAGATTCTAAGCCGGGCAGGCAGCGTTAAGGAGGTCTGCGTTCTGGGAAGAATTGCCAGGGAAGGGCTGCGGAGAGGCACGGAGGAGATAGTAGCTGTTGTTGTTCCAGCAGACAGGCTCTATACACCTGGATCAAGCGAAAGGACAGATATGGCAATACCCATAAAGAAGGAGATCGACCGGCTCCTTGCCCAGACAGCGGCTTTCAAACGTCCTGCTCAACTCGTTGTTCGTCTGGATCCGCTTCCCAGAACAGCAGCCGGCAAGGTCAAACGCCAAGAGCTTGCCGGCTGGCTTGAGAGCCTGGAGGTTGTATCTTCGTGAGCGCACAGGTTCTGGCGCTTATCGTGTTGAACTTCATCTACATTGGAGCGCTGCCGGTCATCTTCTTCAAGAAGGGTGGCAGGCTGAACCTGATCTGGTGGATAACAGCCCTGCCTTTCTTCCTCTGTCCCCTGGCGGCCGCGCTCTCCTTTGTTGGCTATCTGCCGCCGCTCACCAGCTCCTTGCCATCGTCCAGGCTGTGGATGGAGCTTGCCGCTGTTACCTGCTGTTCGGTCTCCATCGCTCTCATATCCCTGACAATCGGAACACATCGCATTCCCATAGCGCTCTGGCATCAGACAACGGATGCGCCTGCCCATATCGTCACCTGGGGGGCCTACAGCCGCATCCGCCATCCTTTTTATTCGGCGTTTCTGCTTGCCTTCCTCGCCACGGCTCTATATACCCCACAAGTGCTCACGCTGGCCCTCTTAGCCTCAGGAGCCGCAGTCCTCAACTTCACAGCGGCTAAGGAGGAGCACAAGTTGGCCTCTTGCGAGTTCGGGGAAGAATACAGAAGATACATGAAGAGAACAGGCAGGTTTTTCCCGCATCTGGGCAGGACGGAAAAATGAGCGAGGCCTACGTCCATCACCTCTCCTGGGCACTGGGCAACCAGAGAGACACAATCCAGGAGGCTGCTGCCCGCAACCGGCTGACCTCCAGCAGTTCGGCCCTTGCTGAGGCAGGCTTCACGGTGCATTACTGGTGCGATGACACAACCTCCGCTTACGATCTGGCTCAAGCGGCAGTCGAGCCACTCCGGGATCAACTGGTCGATGTCGGCTGCATTATCTACTCGACCTGCATTCCCTTAAACGGCAACTGCGGATCACAGGGTGAGTTCGCCAGAAGCAAGGATGTGAAGCATCTGATGGATTTCCCCGCCAGCCGCCTGCAAGCAGATTTCAATCTGGATGGCTCAATTGTAATCGGGCTCAACCAGCAGGCCTGCACCGGCATGCTCGGAGCGCTGCGCCTGGCGAGATCCCTCGTTGCAGCCGAGCCGGACATGAACAATATCCTGTGCGTCACATCCGATCGATTTCCGCCCGACTCACTTTACGAGCAATCCTACAACTTGATATCGGACGGAGCGGCTGTCTGTCTGATCTCCAGAGATTACAAAGGGTTCGGCCTGCGCATTGTCTCCTGCCACCAGGTCACCAATGGCGCCATGTCGCTAGCATCCGACGATGAAACCGTGGGCAGCTTTTTCACCTGGGGACATCGCATCATCAAGACAACTGTCGAGAGGGCAGGCCTCTCCATCTCCGATATCAAATGGATAGTGCCACAAAACACGCACGCCAAAGCCTGGCAGATTCTGGCCAGCCTTATTGAATTTAATCCGGACCGTGTGTACTTTCCCACTCTCAGGGAGGTCGCTCATGTCATAAGCGGGGACAACATTATTAACCTCAAGCGTCTCATGGATGAAGGTAAGCTAGAGCCAGGAGATTTAATCCTTCTTTTTATGGCCGGCTATGGGCTTAACTGGCAGTGCGTTATCCTCGAGGCAGGGGCGAGAAGCTGATGGCAATGGATACGATCGAGGCCATCGTAGACAGACTCTGTCACCAGTCCCGGGTAGACTGGCTCAATCCTTACGACTATTTCCAGTGGCCCGAGAGCGTCACCAGGAAAGCCTGGTTCATGAGCCCCGAGCTCATCTCCATTTATGGGACTGGGATGTACGACAGCCTGAGCGAAGCTGAGCGGCAGACGCTCAGCTTCAATGAGGCAGTCAACTTCTTCTCTTTGAACATTCACGGAGAGAAATCCCTCTGCCAGGGGCTGGCTCAGCGCGTTTACAGAGGTGATACCATAACAATTTCGCCTTATCTACACCATTTCCTCGACGAAGAGAACAAGCACATGGTCTATTTCGGTAACTTCTGCCTGCGTTATGCCGGCAAGGTATATGCAGACCGGAAGGTAGCCTTACCCCGGGAGTATGAGCCTGGAGAGGAGGATTTTCTCTTCTTCGCGCGCGTGCTCATTTTCGAGGAGATTGTCGATGTCTACAATGTGAAGATGGCGATTGATAAGCGCCTGGAGCCTACGGCGCGCACCATAAATCATCTGCACCACCGTGACGAGGCCAGGCATCTGGTCTTCGGCAGAGCGCTCGTTGCCGAGCTCTTCAGGCACTGGGCGCCGCAGTGGTCCGGCAAGACGCTCCAGAACATTCGAGAGTATTTGACCGGTTACCTCCTGTCGACCTGGAAGGAGTACTACAACGTGGATGTTTACGAAGATGCGGGCTTTGCCGATCCGTATGAGATTCACCAAGATGCGTTCAATCATGATCTCTGCCGTGCCCACAGGCAAAAGATCAGCAAAGGATGTATGGATTACCTGATCAACACCGGCATTCTCGAGGAGGAGCCTTCCTTATGAAAAGCAACAAGGACATCCGGCAGGATCTGAGAGACTGGGTTGTGAAGGTAAGCGGCAAGATAACCGCCGAAGGGCTTAGCGACGAGACGCCGATCATCCAGAACCGCATCATCACCTCCTTGCAGATCGCCGACCTGATCCTCTACATTGAGAAGCTATCGGGCAGGCGCATCGAGCCCGAGAGACTGAAGCCAGGTGTCTTTCGAGATATCAACACGATATTGCACAACTTCTTTGACGCTCAGCCGTCATGAAATCCGGAGAGAAGATCGATATGGCTGCGGTCCCTGGCCTGACGTGGCTTGCCAGCGGAGAGTCAGTCCTGTCGGGCAGCTTGCTCAGGCTTTTCAACCGGCTCGACCAACTCTTTCTGGACTGGGCCGACAGCTGGAGTGCTGTCGAGTACTGCTTCCCTGCCCTGATCGCTGCAGAGGTTCTCCTCAAGGTCGACTATCTTCGCTCCTTCCCTCACCTGGCGACATTTCCGGTGGTTCTAAAAAAGGACCCTGAGAATCTCACCTGCTTCCGGAATCGGCTACCGTCGGCGGCAGAGCCTTCAGCCTGCATTTCCCTGACCGAGACCGAGCCGGTCAAGAACGTTTTGACACCGGCAGCCTGCTATCACCTTTATCCCCAGCTTGAAAATACGGTCCTTGGCGGGCCGCTCTACCTGACAACGCGGTCGAATTGTTTCAGGCGCGAGGAGAGCTACGCACCATTATCCAGGCAGTGGAGCTTCTTTATGCGTGAGATTGTCTGTCTGGGCACCGCCTCTGAGGTCAGATCATTTCTCGAGCAGATGGAAAGCAGATTGTCCTCCTATTCTCAGAGGATCGGACTCGACACATGCTGGCAAAACGCCACCGACCCTTTCTTCCAGCCACAGACAAACCCGAAGTACATCATGCAGAAGGTCGAGCCAGTCAAGAGAGAGATGGTTTTTGAGAATGCGCTGGCAATCGGCTCCATTAACTTCCACAGGGACTTTTTCGGGGAGGCATTCAACATACGACGGGACGCGGACGAGGCATGCTCCGGCTGCGTGGCTTTCGGGCTGGAGCGCTGGATTTACGCTTTCATCACTCAGTGGGGGCTCGATGAGTCTGTTTGGTACAGTCACCTTTCGGAGGTATTGATGTGATCTCCGGACCGATTCTGATTACTGGTGCAGACGGTTACATTGGCTTCAGGCTGTGTGTCAAGTTTCTCGCCTCCTGCGATCTGCCAGTCATTCTCTGGATCAGGGCAGGAGATGAAACCGAGTTCGCCAGAAAGAAGGAGAGACTCGACCGCGCTATTGGGCAATATTGCGGAAGGGTACAGTATGCTTGCGGCAATCTCACTGATAGAGCGCCGTTCAGCTCCCTGGACACCACCTCTGTGCGTGCCATCATTCATGCAGCTGCTGTGACGCGGTTCAATGTCGATGCAGATACCGCCCGGGCTGTAAACCTGGAAGGTACAGAAAAGCTGCTGGCCTTCGCCAGCCGCTGCCCAGGTCTCGAGCGCCTGGCCCTTATCAGCACCATATATGCCTCTGGACTGACAGCAGGCGTGATTGAGGAGGAGCCGATTCGCGCTCAACCTGAATTTGCCAATTACTACGAGCAGTCGAAATGGCAGTCCGAACGAGCGCTCTTCTTCCGTTACAGCGACCTGCCCTGGCTGGTCTTTCGCATCACCACGGTAATCGCAGACAATGACTGCGGGCAGGTCATTCAGCAGAACGCATTTCATAACACACTGAAGCTCTTCTACTACGGGCTCCTCTCCATCATCCCAGGGAAGGCGGCAACCCCGCTCTATTTCATAACCGGCGACTTTGCCGTCGAAGCTATCTATCGCATCATGATGTCCGCTGCCGTTCACCGCGTCTATCATGTCTGCCACAACCGCGAAGAGTCAGCCTCACTTGAAAATCTGATCGATATTGCCTTCAAGGAATACCTGGAAAACGAAGATTTCAAAAGGCGGAGGATCCTGAAACCGCTGTATACGGAGCTGAGCTCCTTCAATGTCCTGGCCGAAGGCGCCAGCAAGCTCGGGCAGGGCGTGATGGGACAGGCTCTCTCCAGCGTCTCTCCTTTTGCTGGGCAGCTATTTGTCGACAAGGACATCCGCAACAGCAAGCTCACTGCTGCCGTTCCCGACCTGAGGATGCAGCCGCCGCCAGAGTTGCTCAGAAACGCCTGCTCTTACCTGGTCACAACCAGATGGGGCAAGGAGGCTGAGATTGCCGTCGTGTAATAGACAGCTGCAAAGACTGATCGGGCGCGGCTCCTGGAAGCGTCATGGGAGCCGAGGCGCACCCAAATGGATCTGTTGCAGTCTTGATACTGATCTGGTCATCGCTGTTACAAATGGATTTCCAGCCGACAGCAATCTCACCAGCCAGGAGGAGAGGGCATTGGTCAGAATAAGCCAGATGCGCCGCCCATCCTGGCTCGCAGGACGGCAGGCTCTGAAGATCCTCTTAAGACGACTGGGCAGGACTACAGATACAGCAAGAATCACTTTTCCCAACCGCAGCTACTCTCTGACGCACAGCGGCGATTATGCCGTTGCCCTCGGTACAGCCTCAACGGACTATCTCGGGGTCGGAGCCGATCTCGAGATTGGTCGCACGCCAGACAGCCGCACAGCCAGGTTCTTTCTGACCGCTTACGAACAGCTCTGGCTGACCGGACTGAGAGCCCAGATGCGGCCCAGGAATCTCCTGCGCCTCTGGACAGTTAAGGAGGCTCTCTTCAAATCCTATCCGCACAACGACTCAACGGTCCTGACCGATTACGCGCTTTTGGATCCTGGAGCCGAAAGCGGAATCGCTATCATAGCGGCAGGCGAGTCAGTCAATTTCCAGTACCGCTCATCCAGTTTTTTGAACGGCTGGCTCTC
>CAYPBX010000144.1:4941-6610 GCA_964409075.1 uncultured Candidatus Obscuribacterales bacterium | reverse complement strand
CGGTCTGCTGCTGTCCGGAGGCTCCAATTAGTGCATATTCGGGCTCTGTCGGCTCAACTGACCATAGAAACAATCGTTAACACTTCTTAACAAGCTGCCCAGCTGGATCGCCTAAACTCAGGAAGTCCTGAAAGGAGGAAGTAATGACCTTCACAGCCTCTTCCCGACAACTGGCAGCTGGTAGCCTGGAGAAGTCGTCGGTGCGTTATGTTGCCGATCTTATCAGTCTCAGACAGAGGCAAGGCGCTCCTCAGACAGCCTTTGTCTTTAATGGACAATCTGTCACCTACAGGCAGCTTGCTGCGCGCAGCAAGGCGATAGCCCAGCAGCTGGCAGCCGGCGGGCTGGGGCCGGGAGACAGGGTGGCGCTCATGTTTCCCAATCAGCCTGAGTACATCACAACCTTCTTTGCTGCTGCCAGCCTGGGCGCGACCATCGTTCCTGTAAATCCGCTTCTGAAATCGGCAGAGATAGCCCACATACTGAATGACTCCCAGTGCTCGGTGTTTGCTGCCGATTCGTCTGTCGCCGGGGAAGCGCTCAAAGCTGCCGGTGGATTGAGGCAGCTTGAACAGATCATTTTCAGCGGAGAGATTGGCGGCTATCTTGGCGAGGATGCCTCTCTGTTAGCTAGAGGCCTTTCAATTGAGCCGCTTGCAAAAAGGGAAGCTCCGGGCGAGTTTTGCACAGAAATTGATATCGATCCCGATCGAGCGCTGGCTCTCCTGGTGTACACATCTGGTACTACGGGCAACCCCAAGGGGGCGATGCTCACCCACACCAACATTCTCTTTGCCGTTGAGAGCGCGCTGGCGGCGCTGGCGATGAAGGAGACAGACCGGGTGCTTGCCTGTCTGCCGCTCTGCCATATTTACGGTATGGCTGTGGTTATGCTCGCCGCAGCCAGAACCGGGGCTGGGCTGGTCATTCAGAAGAGGTTCGACGCTCGCGCTACGCTCTCCTTGCTAGAGACTGAGCGTGTGACGGTTGTGCCGCTGGTACCGGCCATGTATCAGTTCTTGCTTATCGAAGCAGCAAATCAGCCTGCTGACCTGTCTTCGGTGCGCGTCTGCGTCTCTGGAGGCTCCTCTTTCCCCGTGGAGACTATCCGTCAGGTGGAAAGCCTCTTTGATGCGCCTTTTATCGAAGGCTACGGGCTTACGGAAGTTTCGAGCATTGCCACAGCCAATCCGATCGACGCGGTGCGCAAGGCCGGCTCTGTAGGGTTGCCGGTGCCGGGGGTGAGGCTTTCGATTCGCCGCGAGGATGGATCAGTTCTAGCTCCCGGGCCGGAGAACGTCGGAGAGGTGGCAATTGCAGGCAAAAATGTCTTGCAGGGCTATTACAGGCAACCTGCTGCCACGCAGGCGGTTATGCATGGAGACTGGTTTCTGACCGGCGACCTGGGCTATCTGGATGCGGACGGTTATCTGTATATAGTCGGGAGAAAGAAGGAGCTGATCATTCGGGGCGGGCAGAATATTTACCCGCGCGAGATTGAGGAGGTCATATCAACTCTGGATGCTGTGGCAGAGGTTGCTGTAGTAGGAGTTCCAGACAAATTTATGGGAGAGCGAGTCAAAGCTTTCGTAGCTCTCAAGCCGGGTTTTGCGGTAACGGAGGAGGAGATCAAGTCCTATTGCGCCGAGCGTCTGGCTCCGTACAAGGC
>CAYPBX010000144.1:0-4931 GCA_964409075.1 uncultured Candidatus Obscuribacterales bacterium | reverse complement strand
GCTGGTTGAGTTTGTCCAAGCCCTGCCCCGTAACTCTACCGGCAAGGTGCTCAAACGGCAGCTGGTGAAAAGCTAAGCGGGTGGATCGGTCGAAAGCTACTGGTGGTTTCTCACAACTGCTCTGGGGTGAAGCAGTTGAATAGTTGTAAATTGTGGTAAATAACCAATGGGTGGCTTGCGCGGGGGCAGAATCCATTGTTTGACTCTATGTTCAAGCATAATAAAATCCACGCCAATCAAAGCGGAGCGTAGCGTGCCAGGAGCGGACCGGCGACGGGCAGCCGAGGGAGCGCGTACGATTGATGGCTGAGGACACAGGCGTAACCATATACATCGCTGAAGACCATGAGATTACCAGAGTTGGTCTGAAGCTTACGCTTGAGCAGGTTCCGGGCTTTCAGGTCGTTGGAGAGTCGGGTGATGGCACGACTTGCGTGGACGAGGTCGACCGGCTGAAGCCGGATATAGTTCTCATGGACATTGGCATGCCGGCGCTGGACGGAATTGAGGCTACCCGGAAAATCAAGGCCAACGGACAGAATACCAAGATCATCGTCCTCACATCGCACGACAACGACAAAGATGTTTTCGCAGCGCTGGGAGCCGGCGCGGATGGCTACTGCTTGAAGGAGATATCCAGCAACCAGCTTGCCATGGCTATCCGTACCGTGCATGACGGTGCTGCCTGGCTGGATCCTGGAGTGGCGCCGCGCGTCTTCCGTGCTTGCGCTGCGCTGCCCACATCCACATTTGGGGAGGCAACCGGCAGATTTTCTCCCGGGAATTCGCCGCTGTCAGCTCGGGAGATGGATGTGCTGCATCTGGTGGTGGAAGGGCTGAGTAATCAGGAGATTGCTACCCGACTCGGTCTGAGTGTTGAGACGATTAAGACACACATGCGGCATATCATGGAGAAGCTGGCCGTTACCGATCGGACACAAGCTGCCGTTAAAGCTATGCGTGTGGGGCTTGTCTGAGCGCGCGGAAGCGGCTATAGACAAATACCCTTCCGCCTCGCCCCCCAGAAAGAAATTCAAAAGTGGCTCTGGCCGCAAGCCTGAAGCGTATTGTCGACGCTCAGGCTTATCCGGTAGGCGGCGCTGGTGATGCCGGCCCTGGCTGTCATGAGGATATTATCCTTGGGTCAGGCGGAGTCGGATGATCGCAGCCGGATTTTGTATGAGCGGTCTGCATCCCACTTTTCATGTCGATATGCTGATGGTGTTGCTTCTGGTGGCATCCTCGGTTGCCATGGTCTTGAAGTGGATACGCCTGCCTTATTCAATCGCTCTCGTGATTGTGGGGCTTTTCATTGGGGTATTTCATATCTTGCCGCCGGTGGAGATGACACCGGATTTGATACTGCTTATCTTTCTTCCAGCGTTACTGTTCGAAGCCTCCTGGAACATCGACTTTCACGCTCTGAAAAAAAACGGGCTTCTCATTGGCGTTTTCGCCACCGTGGGAGTGGTCATCTCAATGCTGGTTATTGCTGCCGTGCTCCACTTCTGGGGTGGGTTGCCGCCGGCAATAGCCCTGCTTGTGGGAGCCATGATCTCTCCGACCGACCCGATCTCGGTTCTGGCGCTCTTCCGCAAGATGGGAATGGAAAGAAGGCTCAGCCTCATACTGGAAGGAGAGAGCCTGATTAACGACGGTACTGCAGCTGTTCTCTTCAAGCTGGTGCTGGCTATCGTCGTCTCTGGTGTCGCCTACGAGCTGCCCTGGGCGCTTCCGCAGACGGCAGGAGAGTTTCTCACTGCCGTTGCCGGTGGCGTCTTCATAGGGTTGGTTTTAGGTTATGGCGCTAGCAGACTGACGAGCTACTTTGACGATCACCTTCTTGAGATTACCTTGACAACAATAGTCGCCTACGGCTCCTTTCTCGTTGCCGAGCACCTTGTAGTCTCACCAGTGATTGCTGTTGTCACAGCCGGCATTGTCCTGGGCAACTGGGGCAGCCGAACCGGCATGTCGGCAACGACTCGCCTGGCTGTCAGCTCCTTCTGGGAGTATGCAGCCTTTGTTGTCAACTCGCTGGTCTTTCTGCTCATCGGCTTACAGGTTAAGCTCGAGTTGCTCGACAGGTACAAGGAGCTGATTCTGGTGGGCATAGTGGCAATATTTATCGCCAGAGCGCTGGTTGTTTACGGGCTTGCTCCCTTCGTCTCCTCTAAGCTGAGACCGCTGCCCTGGAAGTGGAGGCATCTTCTGGTCTGGGGAGCGCTGCGCGGCTCGCTGTCCATGGCACTGGCGCTCAGCCTGCCGCTTGACTTTCCCATGCGCGAGGCGATCATAATTGTCACCTTCGGTGTTGTGCTCTTTACCCTACTGGTGCAGGGACTAACAATCGAGCCCCTGGTCAAGCTCTTCAAGATCACTCCCAGCTATCTTCCTCTGCTTGCTTATGAGCAGCTGCGTGCCACCTCTATGAGCGAAGACCGAGCGCTGGAGGCACTGGAGTCCCTCAGAGGGAGCAAGAGCATATCCACACCGGTCTACAGCAGGCTGAGAAGCGATCTGGAAAAGCGGCGCCACGCCCTGCAAAATCGCATCGATGAACTGCAGCTGGCAGATGCGTCGCTGGAGGCGCTCCAGGTGACCCAGGCCAGGATGCACCTTCTTGAAGCCAGGAAGGACTGCCTGCAGAGGCTGGCCAGAGACGAGGTTGTGCGTCGGGAGATTGTCAACAAGCTGATGATCGATCTCGACAGCCAGCTGGATGAGCTTCGCGAGCAGCACGAAGCGGTGGCAGCCATGCCCACAGTATAAGATCTGTCAGGCAGCTTGCCTGACACAGCAATTGATTGCAGCGGGGCAGGCGGTTTCAAATAGCCCGGAGAGGAGATGATGGTGAAAGAGCTAACAAGGCAAGAGCACGACTCCATGGGCACGATGACCGTGCCAGAGGATGCTTACTACGGGGCGAGCACGCAGCGAGCGGTGCTTAACTTTCCCATAAGTTCCCTGCGCTTTCCCAGGGAGTTTATTGCCGCCCTGGCACTCATCAAAGGCTCTGCGGCAGAGGTCAACCTTGAGCTTGGATATCTCGAGGCTAAAGTTGCCGATGCGATTGTCCAAGCCGCAGATGAGGTGGCAGAGGGCAAATTCGACAATCAGTTTGTGGTAGATATCTTTCAAACTGGCTCTGGAACCTCGACCAACATGAATGCCAACGAGGTGATCGCCAACCGTGCTATCGAGATTCTGGGCGGCAGTCGGGGAGACCGGCATCTCGTCCACCCCAACGATCATGTGAATCGCGGCATGTCCTCCAACGACGCCATCCCCACGGCCATACATCTGGCAGCGCTCACCACTATACGATCCGATCTCGAGCCAGCGCTCACGCATCTGCTCTCCAGCCTAGAGAGGAAGGCTTACGAGTTTATGCCGGTCATCAAAACAGGCAGAACCCATCTTCAGGATGCTACACCTATACGGCTGGGGCAGGAGTTCAAAGGTTATGCCGGCCAGATCGAAAGAGCGCTTGCCCGGCTGGAGCATGCCAGACATAGGCTTTCGAGCGTGGCTCTGGGGGGAACTGCTGTGGGTACTGGCATCAACACGCATCCTCAGTTTGCCGCACGGGTGCTTGCCAAAGTTTCAGCTAAAACAGGACTTGTACTTGCAGAAACCGACAACCACTTTCAGGCCCAGAGCAGCCTCGATGAGATTGTCGAGGTCAGCGGCGTCCTGCGGACTATTGCTGTCAGCCTGATGAAGATCGCCAACGATATTCGCTGGCTGGGCAGCGGCCCCAGAGCTGGCATCGGTGAGATCTCCCTGCCGGAGGTGCAGCCGGGAAGCTCTATTATGCCCGGCAAGGTCAATCCCGTGATTGCCGAGTCGGTTGCTATGACTTGCGCTCAGGTGATCGGCAATGATGTTACGGTTGCAATTGCCGGGCAATCCGGCACCTTCGAGCTCAACGTCATGCAGCCGGTAGCTGCCTACAATCTTCTGCAGTCGATCTTGCTCCTGGCGCGGTCGGCAAGCAACCTCAAGGACAGATGCATCGACGGCCTCAAGGCCACAGACAGAGGCCCGGAGCTGGTCGAGCAGGGACTGGCCCTCTCGACTGCCCTGGCACCAGTTATAGGCTACGATAAGGCAGCCGAGATCTCTCATATTGCTTATACGAGCGGGCGCACGGTGAAAGACGTAGCGCGCGAGAAGACAGATCTGTCTGAAGAGAAACTGACCGAGCTTCTAGACCCCTTCAAGATGACCGAGCCGGGTTGAAATTGGACTGCCCTGTCCACGAGCCCGAAGCGGAGCGCTTAAATGTAATCAGCTGTTAAACTAATAACGGACCCGGCAGAGCCTAAAGGTTAAGAGTGTGAGCAGATCTCTTATCTGCCTGTTGATTTCGACAACGGTAGCCTTCACCTCAGTCAGTCTCTGGGAGGCGGTATTTTCTGCGCCTGTTGCGGAGCCGGCAGGCAGTTTGACGAGTGTATACAACGCTTACCTGGAGCGATTGAGGCCTAGGATTGAGAGGGGATGGGTTGTTCCCGACGGACATAACACAGTGGTTCTGGAGGTTGTTGTTAATGCAGACGGGACAACCAGCGCGGTGACAATTGCACCCAGTCAGCACACAGAGGAAGCAGCCTTAGCCGCCCGCTGGGCCTTTGCTGCCGCACAACCGCTTGAGCCGCTGCCTTCAGGCAGTCCTAATCAGGCCAAACTCACCATTACCTTCGAGTCCAAGGCTGGCCAGCATGAGAGCACGGCTCACCTGAGCACCCGCCTGGAACCTTTGCCGTCGGGTTCGGCTTCCGGGAGCGCTGACGGTGGCAGCTAAGCCTGGGCAAATCCTGAGATTAGCTGTAAGGTAAAAAAGTCACCCCGCTCGCGCACAAGCCTCCGCTTCGGATTTATTGCAAATTGTTCTTCTTCCAGGATAAGGCCAGGACAAGAGATGT
>CAYPBX010000143.1:3723-6617 GCA_964409075.1 uncultured Candidatus Obscuribacterales bacterium | reverse complement strand
GCCTCGTGCGTCGACGACGTGTCCATCATCGGCGACCCGATCGAGGGGATCGGCTACGAGGAGGTTCTCTCCCTGTTTGCTGACGACCCGCAGACCGATGTGATTGTCCTCATCGGCGAGATTGGCGGCACCGACGAAGAGGAGGCCGCCGGGTTCATTGCCAAGCATGTCAGAAAACCGGTAGTTGCCTATATTGCCGGGCAGACAGCCCCGCCTGGCAAGCGCATGGGTCATGCAGGCGCAATTATCTCTGGCAGCAAGGGCACGGCTGAATCCAAGATTGAGGCCTTAAGCCGGGCGGGGGTCAAGGTCGCCACCACACCACATGAAATCGTCGAGCTGGTCGCGGCGGCGCGCTCGCGGATTCTTTTGTAAGCGCTCCGGCTCGGCTGCGCGTTCCTGGGCCGGAACCCTCCGCCTCGCTTGTTGGGCGTAATGTTCGGGAAGCGCTAGGGTAGAATCATGATCAGGCGTCGCTTGAGACCGGTGACAGCTGAATTTACCGGGGGAGATTGGCAGTCGGATGAGCAAGGAGATGTGTCCTGTGAAGAGAGCTCTCGTTCTGCCGGGCGGCGGCGGTCGCGGCGCTTATCAAGTCGGAGTGGCTAAGGCTCTGGCCGAGCTTGGTATCGAGTTTGACATGATCCTCGGCACCAGTATCGGTGCTCTCAATGCTGCTTTCCTGGTGCAGGGGGATCTCGAGCGCCTGGAGAATATCTGGTGCAGCATACGGATGACCGATATCTTCCGGCTGCCGTCAGCCGCGCAGCTGAGCAGCATGATCCTGGGCACCAAGCTGGGGCTGCTCGACACAGCCCCGCTGGAAGCGATACTGCGCCGGGAGGTCGATCTCAAAAAACTGAAGGCGAGCAAGACTACAGTTGGCCTGGTAACCACCGACCTCTGCTCTCTGGAGACCAGGCTGATAACCATCGACGATATCGCCTCCACCGAGGAGCTGATCGATATTTTGATGGCGACCTCAGCCGTGCCGGTCGCCTTCCCTCCCCGCCAGCTCGAAGGGCATGGGCTCTGGGTCGACGGTGGGCTGGTGAAGAACACGCCGGTGCAAGCAGCGGTAGATCGGGGTGCCGAGGAGATTTTTGTTGTCTTGCTTCACCCGGAGAGAATAACTGCCTGCCCCACCAACATGCTTCAGCTGATTGCGCGCTGCCTGGATATCGTTCTGGATGCCTCCGCCAGAAAGGAGATTGAGGTGATGGAAGTTTACAACCGCCTGCTAGCCGAGGGCGCCAAAGAGGCTGCCGGGCACCGCCGGATCGATATACGGCTCATACAACCAAGAAAGCCTGTTGACACCACCCTTCTCGATGTATCGCCACGCATGTCCAGGGCCCTGATTCAAGAAGGCTATGAGGACGCGCTTGCGGCTCTTTTCGATCGCTACGGGCAACCTGCGGCAGCCTCGACGGACCAGGTTCAATACTGAAAGCCGTTCTTGCGCAGATGTACCATCGGTTCCGCCTCGCTTTGAAGCATGCCTGCATCCACAACCTCAGCTAGCGCGACAACGTGATCGCCTGCTTCCACGATTGTGTGGGTAACAAGATTCAGATAAGCAATTGACCGGCAGAAGACAGGGCCGTAAGTGGAATTAGATTCGATCTCCAGCCCTGCAAATCGGTCCTGCCCTGCTACATACGGACTAGCAAAATTCTTGAAGATATCGAGATTGTCCTTGGAGAGAACATTGAGGGTGAACTCGCTGCCGGGAGCCATTAACCTGAGGAGGTGCCGGTCCTTGCGGATTGCCACCGAAATCATCGGCGGGTCGAAAGCGGCCTGGCTGACCCAGGAAGCGAGCATGCCGTCACATTCGCCGCCGGCTCTAACAGTCACAACGAAGACACCGCTGGCGATACGCCCGACAGCTCTGCCGATCCTTGTTCTCAAATCTTCCCCCATATGAAAGACTTCCGACGCGGTGCTTACGGCTGGACTGCTGGCAGGCATATTCATCCTCTTCCTTGCTCCGACTCCCTTCTCATGCGCTCATTATATTGGCCGGCCGGTCTTCAAGAGGAAAAATGAACAAATTTATCAGGAGATTCCCTTGGATTTCGTTAAATTATGCCACAATTCAGTCAGCATCGCTTACGCGCTCGGATTTTGTGCAAGCGCCACGGCTAAACAATAGAGGCGTAGCGCTCCACCCGGGAGAGTCCCTTTCCAGCTCGGCCTGGTTTGCGCATATTCTGCCTGTAAAGCCAGAAAACAAGCGCCTTTGCCAGCCGGACAGCATCATGGTGGCTGGTCGACTCGCGGCTCCTGAGAGGTCTTCTTACCACGCGCACAGCCAGCTCTCGCAGGCGCTCAGGGTCGAAAAGGACAGGTTGTTGCCTGCCTGGTGAGCTGGCAGCTACCGCCGGAGCGGATTTTGGCAGCTCGCCGTTGACCAGGACTGCCTCGATAAAGCGGCCACCCTTAGCCGATGCTAACCCGGCATGCTCAAGCAGCGCACTTACATGATCGGCAACCGAATATCCGTCGGTCTCACCTGGCTGTGTCATTATGTTGCAGACGTAAATCTTGGCAGCACGCGATTTTACAATCGCATCCTTAACGCCTGCTACCAGCAGATTCGGAATAATTGACGTATAGAGGCTTCCCGGACCAAGCACAATTAGATCGGCATGCAAAATATCCCGTAGCGCCTCCGGTGTCGGCTTGGGAACAGCGGGATCGCAGCGCATTCTCTTGATCTTGCCGTTGGCCTCTGAGATATGTGACTCACCCCTCACCGTCCGGCCGTCTTCCATCTCAGCAATGAGGGTCAGATTGGTCAAGGACGAAGGCAGAACCTGACCACAGCTGTTGAGCACCCGGCTTGCAACCCTGGCAGCTTCCAACATATCCCCGTTGGTAATCTCCCA
>CAYPBX010000143.1:2812-3713 GCA_964409075.1 uncultured Candidatus Obscuribacterales bacterium | reverse complement strand
AGTGCCGTCAAAAAGAGATTGCCAAAGCTGTGTCCCTCCAGTCCCTGTCCGGACTCAAATCTGTAACGGAACAGCTCAGTGACCAACCTGTCCTCATCAGCCAGGGCAGTTATACAGTTGCGGATATCCCCGGGCGGAAGAACACCAAGCTCTGCTCTCAGTCGCCCCGAGCTGCCGCCGTCATCACCGACGGTAACAATAGCCGTGATGTTGTTGGTGAATCTCTTCAGCCCGCGCAACAAATTGGAGAGCCCTGTGCCTCCGCCGATAACAACAACGCGCGGACCGCGGTCCAGGTGCCTTTTTTTGTAGAGAACATCCGGTATGGACTCTCTATCCTCAGGCAGGTATGCCCCAAGAACAGCCATGATAATCCTGGCAATGGCCAGACAGATGAAAGTACCACCGACGGTAATGACGAGAATGCCGCTTATACGGTAAGGGAGGATCTCGGCTGCATGCTCCATCACCTCGCGAACAAAGAGGCCCGTCACTGTGATTGGGTGGTATCCCAAAAGCAGGAAGACACCCAGCACAATCGCAGCAATACCGCACAAGACAACGAGTATCCAGCGCTTCAGACCTGGCAGCATCAATCTCTGAATGCGATAGTTCAAGGAGCGCTTCATGGCGACACTCCTTGTACCGGAAGCCCTTGGAGGAGCCCACCGTCGTTGTCTAAAAGCTCCCTGTGTATCCAGACAACTTCGTATTCAGGAAAGCGCTCTTTGAGCTGCAAAGCCAGCCTCTCGACAATCGCTGTCGATCGGTGCTGTCCGCCAGTGCAGCCGATGGCAATCGTGAACTCGGGCAGGTCGAGCTCAGCAAAACGCGGCAGGATGCTGGTCAGGAGGTTGAGCAGGGAGTCGATTAGCCCCCGGGCAAGCGGCTGCCCGAGCAC
>CAYPBX010000143.1:0-2802 GCA_964409075.1 uncultured Candidatus Obscuribacterales bacterium | reverse complement strand
GAGACCGGTGAGCGGCCTGAGCTCAGGAACCCAGTAGGGATTCTTGAGAAAGCGAATGTCGAAGACCACGTGAGCCAGGGGGGCTGGCCCTTCCTTGTAACCGAAGGACATTAAGCTAACCTTCACTCTGCCGTTGCCGGCGGCAAGCTCGCTGGTATCTGTGCGTTTCTTTCTTGCAGCCATTTCTAGTCATCCTGCCGGATGCAAGTTCCTACCTCTTACTGTATTAAAGAGCTCCCTACTTTACCAGCCCGGACCGGCTCGCTCCCCTGACCAGGGCCAGGCGCGCATATAGTCAAGATCCCTTCTCGGGCAAGTCGACAGCCGCCATCGCTTGCGCATCCTGAGCAGATTCAAAGATTGCAATATCTTCACGTGCCGCTGCCCTGCTTTTACCTGAGCTTAAGCAGACAACATTCGGCTCGAAGTATAGCCAGGCAGAGCAGAGCCTGGCAAGCCAGCCGGTAGCCAACTCCAGCTCGACCAGAACAAAGCCGCAGACCTTGCAGCAGACAATCTCACCTGCGGGAGTTCGAAGCGCTCGACAGCTTAAGTTCTCCTGGCTGAGAAGGGCAAGGTAGTATGTGGGTTGGCGCCCATTTAAGACCCTTGTAGCCTTCAACAAGAGATGCCTGAGCCCACCGGCAGTCTCGGTCAGGTTAAACGGCACGCTATAGCACCTGCCCAGAACCTGCAGAGATCTCCTGTCCAGTACGGACCGGGATGCCCAGCTGCCGCGACAGCTCCTCTACATCACCTTCCATAAAGCCATGCTTCGTGAGCTCCAGATCTGCTGCCAGCCGGCTGACTGCCTTATCTATGAACAGCTCGCCATTGAGGTGGTCCACCTCGTGCTGAATGGCGCGGCAGAGAAGGTCGTCCTCTGCCTCCAGCTTCAGCTCCCGGCCTTGAAGATTCTGGTAGGCAACGACAATTCTGGCCGCACGTCTGACCTCAAAGAAGACCTCAGGAAAGCTCAGGCAGCCTTCCAGCCCTACTAGCTGCCCGGAGGCATCACGAATCACAGGGTTCACGAATACGATAGGCCTGGCGGGCTCCTCCTGTCGCGCTGCATCGATAACCATCAACCGAACGGACTGACCCACCTGCGGTGCAGCCAGGCCTACGCCATTGTTGGCATACATGATGTCGAGCATTCCCTGTGCCAGCTTGCGCACAGACGAGTCGAAGCGGGTCACCTTCTTGGCCTTCTGGTTCAGTACAGGGTCCGGGTAGTAGCGCAGGTTAAGCTTCGCCATTGTCGACAGCTCCAGAGATCACGCAAAGTAAGCGCTTACGCGCTTTCCAGCCGATATTATCACACTCTTGGCAAGATTTGGGCTAGAGAATACAGGCAACATGACCGGCGAGGTTGTATCCTGAGCAAGCTCTGGAGAGATTCGCCGCCGCTTAAGAAGACCAGATGTTAGTTGTCCGGAACAAAACTCAGACAGTGCGCGATTCATAAGGGCTACAGCGGGGTGCAAAAGAGGACAACACAAATCCGATGAAAAGAAGCTCTCTGTGGTCTATCTGCTACGCACCGGCTGTGCGACCAGGCAAAGGAAGCACACCAAGGCGAGAAACCAGCCTGGCAATGATCGTTGTAGCCGGTCTTGCCTTATGGCTGGGCACTTCGTCGCCGCCATGCTTGGCACCGGTCTCAGCTGCTACCACTCCGAGAGCGGCCGGGCTGGAAGAAGCCGAGCCAGCCGATAAAGAGCTGGCCCGAGCTATCGATGCATGGCTGGAGCTTCTTGCCTTTGTGTCCAGGGAACCGCTGTCCGCGGAACAAAAGCAGGAGCTGCGCTCACACCTGGCGGTGCTCATACGCTCCCGCCAGTCAAAATACTACCGGTCAGTGCTTGAATTCTGGCCCCCTATCAAGGAGAGGATTGGCGCCAACACCGGGCAACAGGAGAATTTCAGGTATCTTCTTTCTGCTCTCATCCGCGCGCAGCGGCGGCGAGAGGCGCGTGCGTCTCGTCAGGACGGGGTCTCTCTTGATCCTGGCTATTCGTTGTTTCTTGCCCAGATTGTCGGACCGGCAAGAGTGGCGGCAGCCGGCAACCCGCCGCTGACCGAGGATGCTATCGACGCCTACGCGGAGATGGCCTCATTTCTCTTCGAGCTGAAAAATCCAGGACAGACCGTGGATGGAGCCGACAACCGTGTAATCTTTGCCAGTGCAGTGAAGGAGCGCTTCAAGGATGCACCTACTCCCAAAGACAGGGAAGCTATGGCAAATTTCGACATCGCCTGGGCACGCTTCAAGGTGGTCTGGAAAGCAGCAGATGAATCGGCACGGCAAAAACTCAGCCAGGGCTGGCTCTCCGGGGACGGGCTGAAGCGCAGTCTGCAATCCGGCGATGCAAAGCTCGATAGCCTGCTGGATGCTCTGGTACGTCTCGGTCCGTGGAATGCAACCCATGATCTGGGGACACATAAGACAGACCAGGATCCATCACAGCTGCCGCCAGGCACGCGTCCTCAGCAAGACGGGTAGGCTAATGAAGGCTTCAAGCGGAGCTTCTGACCGCTGACCACCAGCCAGACGGAATGAGCTGCCCCTGCGACAGCCTGATTGGCATCGCCGAGAAAATCTCTATAGGCACGGCAGACAGCGGTATCAGGAACGATGCTCCATCCTACCTCGTTGGTGACGACGATAAACTCGAGATCAGCTCTCTGTCGGATGGCTGCAAGCAACTTCTCGACCTCATGCAATACCTGTTCCTCTACCAGGTAAGGATCATCATGAGCTGCCCTTTGATCCAGCAAGACGTTCGCTATATACACCGA
>CAYPBX010000142.1:0-6636 GCA_964409075.1 uncultured Candidatus Obscuribacterales bacterium | reverse complement strand
ACCTCAGCTCGGCAGGCCAGCTCTTTAGATATTATCCTGTTTTCAAGATTTAATCTACATATTAGGCGCTCCGCAGGCTGCGTTCCTCGCCGGTCCGCTCCTAACACGCTCTGCTTTGCGCCCAGCACTCTTTGCTTCAGACTCGTTCCCGAGTCCTGCGCCTCGCTGTCGGGCACGATACCGGTGGCCGCGCAGTCTTTTGTGCAAGGTCGCGCTAGATGGATCATAGCCATTCAGTGGGAACTTTCCCCACCCGCTTGTGTCTGCCCGGCGCCGTCAGCAAGTACTTAGCAGGATATCCAGCGCCAGCTGGCAGTGCTGCCCCACACCTGCCAACCTTGGCAGGGCAAAGAGCTGCAGTCACCTGCCTTTGCAAGCATTCCCGCGTTACCCTAGCTACTAGCTGATTTACATATCCTTGCGTTTGTCAAGAGCTCATATATAAGGTAAGGGCCTCTACTGAATGCACAATCTTTAATTTAAGCCGAGCAAAATCCGCAAACCATCAAACAACCTCCATTGGCCCTAATTTGGCTTGCTTGTCGCAAGCTCTGGAACCATCTTCCACCACCCAGCCCCGAGATTGGGAACTGGCTGGCTGTCACGCAACTGCCCAGCACTGGCATAGGGGCCAGTGCCCCATTTTTAGCAGCCGGTTGGGGCAGAGACCGGTTGTGGAAAGGAACTATCATGAATCGCACGACAAAGCGAATCACAGCCGCCGCCATGCGGCGGCTTCCCAAGATCCTTTTGCACGAGCACCTGGACTGCTCTCTGCGCCCGGCGACCATGCTGGACCTCTGGAGCCAGATCGGGTTCGACAACGCAAAGCTGCCCTTCCCCGAGAAGGTTCGCACACTCTGGGAAGCCGCAAGCTCACTCCAAAACCTCAGCAACCGGGGGCATCACGTCCGTGAAGCGGCCTCCCCGGAGCAGATGGCAGCCGATGCCTACCAGCGGTATCTTGCCAGATATGCCCGCGCTTCGCTGGCCAACTACGTGCAGGCCATTGTCGACCATGTACTCCCGCTCATGCAGGATGCCTGGCACCTCTACACTGTCACCCAGCAGAGGATCGACGATGCAGTCGCAGACGGCATCATCGCCGCCGAGCTTCGCTTCGCGCCGCAGCTGCACACGCAAGACGGCATGACGCTCGACGGCGTCATGCAAGCTGTCATCAAGGCAAGCGAAGAGAACGCTAAGATCCCGGTCAAGTGGATCATCTGCTGTCTGCGTCATGAGGACGCCAAGATGGCACGTCGACTCGGCGACCTTGCCCTCAAGCACCAGGAGCATGTCGGCGCCTTCGACCTGGCTGCCGATGAGGAGCTCAACCCGGGTGTTCTCGACTGGTGGCTGGAGGAGGCATTACGGGTTCGCCGCAAGAGCAAGGGCAAGATCGACCTGACCATCCACCTGACGGAAACCCGCAAGGCGACAGCAAGAGACCGCAAGCTGATCCGGGACAACAACATCACCCGCATCGGCCACGGGATTAAGGGCGACTGGAGCCAGTACCTGGAGGTCTGCCCCACGTCCAACGTGGTGACCGGCCAGGTGGCTTCGTTCGCCGAGCACCCAATCGACAGTTTCTACCGTCAGGGCAAGCTGGTGACCGTCAACACGGACGGGACGCTCTTCACCCGCTCAGACCTGACGCAAGAGTACCTGAAGCTACAGCGGTATCACGGCTGGGGTCACGATCAATTCTACATTGTGAACGGCTGGGCCCTGCAGGCCTCTTCATTTGATCGGCCCACAAAGGAGAGGTTGCTCGTGCTTCTCAACGACGGTTATGACAAAGCCCGCTGAGCCGGGCCGTAAACGGTCAAGACCTGTCTCCGCCTACCAGGCGGTGCTAGGAGGTTAGAGCTCTTCTTCGCTGCAGCAACGCGCCGCAGCACACCAATCCAGATGTATTCCTGTTGTCCCAGACAGCGCCTGGGCTCCCGATTACAAGAATCCAGTCGCAAGCCGCTCAAAAGAGACACTCAAGGCCGCCCTGGGTTAGCCAGGGCGGCCGCTCCCCGAAAGACCGTCTTTCGGGCGGAGCACACACAAACCTCTTCAGATGTAAGGAGTCCCCCATGCCTGCTATTGCAATCGGTATTCTAGTTGTGGCAGTTTTCATCGCCTGTATCGCCATCTCATCTCGCATCCGGCTCGATAACGACAGCCTACGGTGTTGGGTTGCCACCGGCTGGTGCGTGGTGAGCGTTTTTCTCTACGGCCTCGCAATAGCACTGGATGTAGCCTGGCCTATCGTGCTCTGGTTCTGGAGCGCCGGATTGATGCTCGGGATTCCGGTAGGAGATCTTCTCCACACGCGCAAAGAGCGTGGACGTACACCACCGCCTCGACCATCGAGTGCAAATGTTCCGAACATACCCACGGAATAGAGATATAGTCCGCCGCCTGCGCCGCCAACTGAAAACTTTTGGCCCGCGTACAAGGATGAGAGATCACAAGATCGTAGCTTTCAATAAGCACGATGAAAGTCGGCCACGTCTATTCTGCGGTGCGTTGCCACAGCGTAGGCATCATCCACAGCGTCTTGGCTCGAGGCAGTCAGGGCGCTTGATCCAAATGAAGAGAAAGGCAAAAGCATGCTCAACCGTTTCTTCGTTCAACTCGACAATCGCAAGGGAAAAACGGCCCACGTCTTTGCCTCGCGCACTTGCATCGCCAGCGTTGATCTTGCCGCCGACTGCGCCGAGCAGCTAGCTGTGCAGATCACACCGTTGCCGTTCCTCGACGAAGGCAGCGACTACCTCATCAAGGTGGTCCAGGATCTGAGGCAATCCGGTTTCGGACTCCCTCGCACGCGTCAGGTGACCTTCGAGCTTCTGACAGGCACCAGACCCGCGTGGCTCGACCGAGCGGAGGCATGGGCCAACTGGGGACAGCTGAAGGTGGTGCGCGAAAGCGCTCAGTCCTTTATCCTCTCGACCTGCCCTCAGGCGGAGGAGGCCCTCTGGCAGGCGCTCTCCGCTCCCGAATGCCCTCTGGGGCGCTGGGAGAGGGTTGCGCAGACCTGCGCGGTGGCAATCTCAGGGGAGTATCCAGAAAGCTTGGCAGCTGCCCTCCTCCTCCCGGCGGTGAACATCGCCATCGCCATCAGCGCCAGCAAAGCAGAATCCCTGCATCCGCTCTGGGTACCACCGATCCCGCATCCGCTCTGCGAGTTGCCAGAGGACACGGAGTATGTGCTCCTGAGTGATCCTGTCACCTGGAACAGAACCTGAGTCTGTTGCACCGGGCAACCAACCGCGGTCGAGAACAGGCGCTGCACCCCTGGGGGTGCAGCGCCTTCGCGTCTCTTTTTGTTTCTGGGGACGGAATAGCTGGCCTTTCACGCTGTCTGCCGTGCGTTTGGCAGAGCTGATCACCGATTCGTCGCGCTGTTCCTCCACGCGTTCTTACCAAAAAAACCAGGGAAGCCGGCTCCTGAGGAGCTTGGCTGCCTGGAAGCTTCAGGAAGACATTGTCATGAAACTTATCGCCAACCTTCTCAGGCGTCTCCGGCCAACACGAGATGTTGCGGACCAGAGAAGAGCCATGAGAGATGAGTTTTTTAGTAGGTTCTTCCTGCTGGGCGGCTGGCCGGGCAGCACAGACACCTACAAGCGCACCATGTGGTCGGCTGTGCCTGACATTGCCTGCCAGCACGCCGCCTACCATCTGACCATGCGCAAAGGCCTGCCTGAGCCTGGAGCCGACAACCAGCTCGTTATGGCAGGACATGAATGGATGCTCGCTCAATGGTTCTACCGACCCCTCAAACGCTCAGTGATCGAGATGGCAGGCGCCTGGTACAGCCAAAGATCTGCTGTGACTGCCTACCCGCAGGCCCTCTGGGACTCGATTCTCGCCAGACAGCCTGGCGAAGATATCTATCTGCCCATCGATGTCTGGGGATTCCCCGGCGGTCAAACCTTTTTGGCAGGAGTACCTTGTCTGAGCTTTGAAGGGATAGGTGGGGCGATCTCCTATCTCGAGCCGGCCATGTGCCGCTACTACGCCCCGGTCATCCAGGCCACCAAGGCGTGCCTGATGAGGCTTGCCACCACCCAGGACGCCGAGTTCGGCATGCGCGCTGCGCCGGACGACGTCCTGCATATCGCTCTCCTGCTTGCCCGCTTTGTCGGCAGCGGCGGTACAGCAAGGCTTACTTCCAATGACCTCGCTGAGTTTCTCTATCCGGAGCTGTTCAAGTCGATCGGCACGATCGGGCACGAGATGATGTGCTCGAACCAGCGCTTCGACAAGAGCTTAGCGGAGTCCGAATACGAGATGATGGACCGCTTCGTCACGGTAATGGGCAAGGCAGCTCTTTTGTGTGATCTGGTCGACGCTGAAACCGTCGGGCTGGAGAATGCAATCCGCGTCATGAAGGCGCATCCCGGCAACACAGCGGTCGGGATACGCGTGGACAGCGGCGACATCAGAAAGCAGTGCGCGCTCTATTTTGAAAGGATTCGCCAGGCAGGACTGGGGACGCGCCTGATCGTTTTCGAGGACGAAGTAACACCGGATACGGTGCGTGAGGTCTGCGCCTACTTTAGAGAACAGACAGGGCAGGAGCCCTCCATGCTCTTTCCTGGTGCTGGCGGGTACTGGTGGCGGCTAGTCCATCGCGACACGTTGTCTGCAGCCTTCAAGCGCAGCGCCACCGAAGACAGGCCGAACGTCAAGTTCTCCAACTCCCCAGGCAAAGAGTCGCTGCCAGGGTACGTCCGCGTCTATGCCCAGGACGACACGCTAGTGGTTGCCGACTCCTCTGAGAAAATCGACGGTAAACCGCTTTTCGTAAAACTGGTCGACAACGGCCGCATCATCTATCAGGAGAGCTTTGGCCAGCAGGCCGAGCGTGCTACCCGCACGTGGGGACGCTACAGGCGTTTTGTCCTTTCTGACAAGATTAGCGCCTGGAAAGATCGATTTATCGCCATGCGGACCGCTGAAGTTAGCGCGGTCACACACCATGCTGCCGGGGGAGTGCAATCATGATCCACAACAAACCGATCATTTTCAGCACGCCGTGCTACGACCGCCTGCGTAAGGCAGTCGAGCTCTCGGGCTATTTCGTCCACGGCAAGGTGGAGCGTGCCAGCTTTCCTGACGGCGAGCGGTATCACCGTCTGCTTACCAATGTCGAGGACAGGCAAGTGGCGATCATAGGCGGAACGCATACTGCCCAGGAGTGTGAAGAGCTCGAGCATTTGGTCAACGCCCTGCATGACTACGGCGCACTGCGTCTGCGCATTGCCGTACCGCTGTTCGGCTACTCGACCATGGAGCGCGCCGTCAAGCCTGGAGAGTTCGTCAAAGCCAAATACCTGGCACGCAAGCTCTCAGCTCTGCCGCAGGCACCGTTGGGAAACAAGTTCTACTTCATCGATCTGCACGTATCAGGCCTGGCACACTACTTGGAAGGGCAGGTAGTGCCCAAACATCTCTACGCGAAACAGCTGGTCATCGAGGCCGCCTTCGAGCTGGCTTCGGAGTTCCGGCGTAACGCCTGCCCCCTGATCATGGCTTCGCGCGCACTGACAGTAGAAGCTGGAGACCCGTGCAGCTCTTACCCAGGTTTCGTGCTCGCATCAACAGATGCTGGGCGTATGAAGTGGGTCGAGTCGCTTGCAAAAGAGATGGGCGTTCGGCCGGCATTCGCTTTCAAGCGCCGGCTAAGCGGCGAGCAGACGGAAACTCTCGGCGTGGGTGGATCGCCTGTCGACGACGCCTATGTAATCATCTACGACGACATGTGCCGCAGCGGTAGCTCGATCAAGAGAGCTGCCCGCGCTTACATGGAAGCCGGGGCAGCTGGTGTGGCTGCCATCTTCACACACGGCATCCTGCCCGGGAATTCGCTTGCCGGCCTGCGCGAGGAGCGCTTCGGTAATCGAGAGCTGTTCACCAGCGTGGTCACAACCGACACTCACCCGCGCGTCTTGGACCTGAAGCAGGATCGTTTCTTTCGCGTCAAGTCAATAGCACCGCTTCTGGCAGAGAACCTGCGCACCCAGGCACCCAGGTTCTAAGCCTAAACTCCCTCAATCAAGGAGATCTCGGGTGAGCAACAGAAAAACGACAGATGCCACGATCAAAAAACATCAGCCTGCACCGCTGCCGGTGACCTTTGATTTCGGCGGTCCCCTCGGCAACGCAGAGAGGAGTCGTTGCACCTGCGCAGGCAGTGATTCCGACAACACCGTGGTCACCGACAACGTGGACAACGAAGCCTTCCAGCGCAAGCCGCCTGCTTACCCGTCACTTTTCTGACCTTTCCTGCATTCTCGAAAGGGCTCCCAATGAAGGACTCGAAGGAACCTCTGGTACTTTCCGGACGGGTTTTCGTCGCTTGGCTGCTCGCCTCTGATAGTCCCGACCTGTCAGTGCCAACAGCACTGAGAGTCGGCGATCTCAAGCTGGTAGCAGTCCCAAGCGAGCGCGCCGGCTTATCCAGGCGGTCAGCGCTCCAGCATTACACCGGATTCTTTGCTGGAAATGTTTTTGACGGCAGGCGCTGGCGCAAGTTCAATCTGCGCGCTGGCGCAGCCGTAGAGGCAACCTACGTCAGCAATGGCGACCGCCGTTCTAAGCTCAAAGCAGCCATTCGGCAGCTTTCCA
>CAYPBX010000141.1:4475-6671 GCA_964409075.1 uncultured Candidatus Obscuribacterales bacterium | reverse complement strand
GCGCTGGAGCCATGCTTATTGTGGAGCTCGATGGCGATGAGGCTGTCATCGAGCCGCAGAGGCGGGCAGTGCTTGCTTGTGCTCGGGCAAACGAGGCTCTCTCTCATTACTGGGCACAGGACGAAATGGAGCGGGCCTCCATCTGGAAGGCACGCAAGGCGGCCTTTGCGGCCATGGGACGGATTGCACCGCACGGCTATGTTCTGGATGGCGTCATTCCCCGCTCGAAACTGTCTGAAGCTATTGGCAGAATTGCTGAGATCTCAGAGCGATACGGCATCACTATCGGTAATATTTATCACGCTGGCGACGGAAACCTTCATCCATGCCTCCTTTACCATCGCGACAACGATAAGGAGGTACGACGTGTCATGCTTGCCGCCAGGGAGATACTGGATACGTGCGTGGAGCTGGGCGGCACGCTTTCAGGAGAGCACGGCATAGGCATTGAGAAGCTGGATGCGATGATAAAGCTCTTCAGTCCGGCTGACATAAAGGCTATGGAGTACGTGCGCCGGGCTTTCGATCCCTTTGATCTGTGTAATCCAGGCAAGGTTCTCCCCACGCCGCGCGCCTGCGGCGAGTCCGGTCGACGCCCGCTTCTCCGGCACAGGATAGCCATGCAGTGATTTGACTTGCTAAATTAAATCTGCTGGGATATCGACTCCCCTTGGAGTTATGATTTACAGTGTGAGACTTTGTTGAACTGGCAAAGATGTTGCATAACTGGAGGGGTTTTTATTGCACGGCAAAGTTGATTTAGAAAATATCAAGGGGCTTAAAAAATCAGAGATCAGAAGATTAAACCGGTTGCTCCAGGAGCGGCTTCCTGTCGACAAAATTCTCACGGTTGATTTAGCAGAAACAGTTGCCGAGTTGTCCTTTGACATAAGTTACCCGATCTCGCTGGTTGTAGACCGTTCCGGGCAGGTAGTCAATGTGACGGTCGGCAGGCCGTCTGATGTGAAAACTCCAGAGTTGCGCGGTGTGCGTGTCGGTCCGGGCAGGCTCTGCGGGCAGAGGATTATCTATACCACGTTGCCGGCGCGGCGGAGCTCGCCTAAGAGTCAAAACGGGCGCAAGAGCTTTTCCAAGGAGGATCTGCAGTGCCTGGCGCGTAACCGGCTGGATCTCCTGGCCAGGATCCATGTGGATCCAGAGGCGCCTTTCAGTCGCAGGCGGGGACATCAGGTGAAGTACGCCGATGTTGTCCAGTACGCGCATCTCCTGCCCGGGCGGGACAGCGAGGGCAGGCTCTGGAAGGAGCACGCCCTTTTTACAGCCCGCCAGCTCCAGAGCGAGAGTCTGGTTGAACTCATTGCTGCCCTGGAGGATGAGTTCCGCAAGGAAGCGCCGGCTTTTCCGGTCGCGGATGGCGAGGAGCGGGCGATGCTTGCGGCTGTCATCTCGCATGGTACGGACCCCTTCCAGGTCGAGGATGATCTCGACGAGCTTTCCCAGTTGGCCAGAACTGCCGGTGCTACAGTCTGCGGGCGGATCACTCAGAGCCGCTGGCAACCGGATCCCAGACACTATCTGGGCTCCGGCAAGGTGGAGGAGCTTGCCCTTCTCGTGCAGGAGAAAGGGGCCAATCTTGTCATCGTGGATGAGGAGCTCAATCCCAACCAGCAGCGAATCATGGAAGAGATTGTTGCTGTTAAGGTAATCGATCGTACCGAGCTCATACTGGATATCTTTGCGCAGCGCGCTCATACCAAGGAGGGTAACCTTCAGGTGGAGTTGGCGCAGCTCAAATACCTTTATCCGCGCCTGGTGGGCAAAGGGCTCAGTCTGAGCCGACTGGGCGGCGGCATAGCCACGAGAGGTCCAGGAGAGACCAAACTCGAGGTTGACCGGAGGCGTATAGAGCCAGAATCAATCATCTCGAGGACGAAACCGTGCGCATTCGCAGCTACCGCGATACGCAGCGCCGGCGCAGGATTGCTGAGAATCTGCCGCAAGTGGCGCTGACAGGTTATACCAACTCCGGCAAATCTACATTGTTGAATGCGCTGACCAAATCAGACGAGGTGGTGGAGGACAAGCTTTTCGCTACTCTCGATCCGGCAACGCGAAAGGCGATGCTGCCCGACTATTCTCCGATTCTTCTCACCGACACGGTCGGGTTCATCAAGAAACTGCCGACCACCCTCATTGCTGCTTTCCGGGCAACGCTTGAGGAGGTCGTTGTTGCTG
>CAYPBX010000141.1:1300-4465 GCA_964409075.1 uncultured Candidatus Obscuribacterales bacterium | reverse complement strand
GATGTTCTTCTCCATGTTGTGGACGCCTCGCATCCGAATGTGGTGGCACAGATGGCGAGCGTCTATGAGGTTCTTACCGAGCTCGAGGCGGTCGACAAGCCTATTATCACGGTCCTGAACAAGGCCGATCGGGTGAGGCCGGAAGATATGGAATGGCTTTGTGGACAGGTTCCCAACCCCGTGGTGATTTCAGCTACGCAGGCAACAGGGCTTGATAAGCTGCTTGCCGAGATACAGCCAGTCGTTCAGGCAGTGCGCCCGGACCGGCAGCGATACAGCGCTTAAACAGGACCTATGGTCTTCGTAATGCGATGCGACGGCATCGAGAGGCGCCTGCTCTCTGTGTAACCAGGTGGATCGGCTTCCCTGTTCGGCACGAATTACCTCCTGGTTTAGGACTGAGAAGACCGGGATACCGGGCCGGTAGCGGCAACGCCGGACGGCTGATGTCCGGATTGCCGGCCGGATACCCCGGGCGGCAAAAAGGGGCTGGATCGAACCAGCCCCTCAGTTTTGCCACTGTATGTAGTGCAACCTATGCTTTGCGGAAGGTGACCGTAGCGCCCTTCTTATCGCCAAAGCAGGCTTCGGCGGTGAAACCGAAGGGTTTAGCGACGTTGCTCATGCAGGACTGGAAGTGGGTGCCCATCTTCTCCTCCTGCTCCGTGGTCATCGTGCCGGCCTTCTGCATGGCGTTCCACATCCCGCACTGGTTGAAGATTATCTTCGCTTCGCGGTCGTTGCCTTCGATCTCGATCTCGCTGCCGAAGACATTGGCGTCAAACTCCGCGATGGCCTTGACGAGATCTACCGGTGTCTTGACGCCGCGCTCCGTCAGGTTCTTAATGCGAGCCTCGTTGTTGAGGCGCTCGAACTCCTCGGCGGCCTTGTGGTCGAACCTGCAGATGACGTTGAACGCGTTCATCCAGGTGCGGGCAATAAGCGCTGTGGCTTCTTCCTGTATCTTCGCTTTGTCCCATGTGGGCTCGATGCGCTGTTTCTGTACTGTTGCTGTTGTCATGGTTTGCGACTCCTCAAGTGTGAAACGGCTAGCTGATTGCTAGCATAGAAGCGCAAAAACGTAAGTTAGCGATCTTTAAGAGTGGTTTCGCTATTACTCTTGGTTACCGGATGCCGGTCTGAACCATCTTAAGAGCTGTCGTATGGATTGGCTGCAGGCTGGCCACCTTTTCCTGGATGTAGCGTACCGCTACCTTGACCTGCTCTTCGCTGTTGTCCACTGTGATATCAGGGACGATACCAATCGTGTTGATATCGCTGCCGCTGGGAGTCAGATACTTCGACACCGTTATGTGTACGGCCGCTCCACCTGGAAGCTTGTTGATCTCCTGCACAAGCCCTTTGCCGTAGGTCTTTTGTCCGACTACAATCGCTCGTCTGTTGTCCTGGAGAGCGCCTGCCACTATCTCGCTGGCGCTGGCGCTGTCCTCATCGACAAGCACGACAATCGCCTGGCGCGTGAGTGGATCTCCAGAGGACATGTCCGTGTGTTTGCCGTTGCGCCCGACTGTGCTGACGATGGTGCCGCCTTCAAGGAGCATATCGGCTATTTCGAGCGCGTTGGAAAGCAACCCGCCCGGGTTGTCCCGCACATCTATGATCAAGGCATCGGTTGACTGCAGCGCTCCTAACGCTCTGCGGAACTCCCTGGCCGCATCATTTGATATGAATGTGGAAAGCTGGATGTAGCCTATGTTGTTCTCCAAAATCCTGTATTTGACTGCATGAATAGCTATCTCCTGACGAGTGATCTCCATCTCCCTGGTTTCTTGGTTTCTCACAATGCTGATTCGCACCGGTGTCCCAGCGGGGCCTCTGATTCTCTCTGCTGCCTGCTCCGGGGTCAGACCGACTGCCGACCTGCCTTCTATGGAGATAATCTCGTCTCCGGAGCGCATGCCGGCTTGCTCAGCCGGGCTCTCCTCGAGAGTACGAGTAACCAGCAGCCGTTTCTGATCTCTAGACTGCTGCAGGTTGATACCGATGCCGACTATCTTGGCGTCAATGGCGTCATTCTCGTCTTGAAAGGCTTTGGGGTCCAGAAAACGTGTATAAGGGTCTTTTAAGCTGGCGAGCATCTTCTGGATTGCGCTGTAGGCATCCCTTTCTGTCTTCAACCGCTGGTCGAACTTATGCTCCCAACAGCTCCAATCCTGCCCGGCGAACGTGGGGTCGTGGTAGTTGTCCTTGACCAGCTGCCAGACGCGCCGGTACATCTCCTGCGGTTGGGAGCGCCGCCCTTGGGCAGGCTGATTGAGGAGACAGACAAGGGTTACCAGGGCAAAAAAAGCCGCGGCGATCCGCTTAGCTAAAAACATTCGCGGTAATCTCAAACGGTTGTTTGCCGACGCTCAGTCCTCTTCAGGCACAAACACAGCCGCTATGGCTGGACCTTGCTGAGGGGGATTAGTGAATGGCTATGACTGTTATTCCCGCTTTTTTACGGTTTCAACGCCTGAATATTAAATCTGCTGCTTCTAGGCGCTCCGGGCTTGCAACCTGGTCGAGGCCGTATTCGCTCCAGCGGCGCGACACCAGCTCTTTGATCTCGTCGGACATGACGATCTCGCGGGGCCAGTCGCGGCTGAAGCCCTCGGAGCGCCATTTGCGTGTGGCATCTATGCCGACCTTGGAGCCGTAGCCAAGCAAAGGGCAGGCGTGGTCGAGTATGTCCAGCGGTCCGTCGACAAACATCATGTCCCGGCGCGGATCGACGTTGCCAAATACATTGAGCGCGACTTGAGAGAGGTTATGCACGTCGATATCGGCATCGACAATGATGGCGAACTTAGTGAACATGAGCTGCCCCAGTCCCCAGATGGCGCTCATCACCTTGCGCGCCTGCCCGGGGTAACGCTTGTTAATCGAGACGAGGGCACAGTTATGAAAAACTCCTTCCCAGGGCAGGTTCATATCGACTATCTCTGGTACCAGCATCTGCACCATGGGCAGGAAGATGCGCTCGGTAGCCTTGCCCAGGTAGCAATCTTCCTGCGGCGGCTTGCCGACGATGATGGTTTGATAGATCGGGCTGCGCCTCATAGTCACGGCTTTTATGTGCAGGACCGGGAACATCCCGGACAGGCTGTAAAAGCCTGTGTGATCTCCAAAAGGTCCTTCTTCTTTCAGCTCGTTGTGATCGAC
>CAYPBX010000141.1:0-1290 GCA_964409075.1 uncultured Candidatus Obscuribacterales bacterium | reverse complement strand
TCGAGCACAATTTCAGCGGCAGCCGGGACCTCCAGATCTACCGTCCGGCATTTGGTGAGACGCACCGGGCTGGCGCGCAGGAAGCCAGCGAAGACCAGCTCGTCTATATCCGGCGGCAGCGGAGCAGTGGCAGCATAAGTGACTGCCGGATCGCAGCCGATAGCCACAGCCACCTCCAGCCTGCTGCTTTGGCCTGCGCCGGCCGGAAAGACTGTGCCGTAATTAGGCGGCTCGAGCCGCCGTTTGCCGTTTCTACCTGATGCCTCTGCCCCCGGGCGTCTCTCCTCGAAGTGCCGGGCGCCGTCATGGTGCTTGTGCCAGTGCATTCCGGCGGTGGTGTTGTCGTACTTCTGCAGCCTGTAGACGCCCAGGTTGCGGCTGCCGGATTTTGGGTCGCGCGTAATTACAACTCCAAGCGTCACGAAGAAACCAGCGTCCTCAGGCCAGCACTTTATGATAGGCAGCCGATCCAGCATCGGCTTTGCCGGATCGGTGAGGATGACCTCCTGGCACGGGGCTGGCTGGCGGGTGCGTTTGGGCGGGAACTGCCCGACCTGGAGAAGGGTCGGCAACATGGAGACTTTGTCCAAGAATGTTTCGGGAACCTTCGGCTTGATAAGCTGCCGAATTCGCCCGGCAATCTCGTCCAAGCTCTCTACCGCCAGCGCCCGGCACATCCTCTCCGGCGAGCCGAAGGTATTAATAAGAACTGGAATGTCGTAGCCTTTTACGTTCTTGAAAAGAAGCGCCTTGTTTGAGCTTGTGCCTGCCTTGCTTACCCTGTCGGTAATCTCTGCTATCTCAAGCTCGGTTGAGACTGGTGCTTCAATTGTGGCAAGCTGCCCCTCGCGTTTAAGCGCTGCCAGGAACTCGCGTAGATCCGCATAAGCCATTTAAGACAACCCTTCCTCCGTCTCTGGCGTTACCTTTGCCGGGTAGATAGACAGCTCAGTTTACAATTGCTGCGGTCATCTCACTTGAAACCGTGCTCAGCTGCAGCGATTCCCTGATGAAATGCTAATGCAGCGGAGCGGAGCGCTCGGGCCCACGAGCGCGCAGTGCAGCGTTGCGAGAGCGGAGGAGGCGGCGTAGCCGCCTCCGGAGCGCTTATTAAAGATAAACCTGCGATAGTCTGTAGCTGTTTTCCTCTATGAACGCCAGCATGGCGCGCCAGGCCTGTCCTCTGTGCGAGAGCCTGTTCTTTTCGGCAGGAGCGATCTCGGCGGCGGTTCTGTCGAGATCCGGCAGGTAGAAGATTGGATCGTAGCCGAAGCCGGAGCGGCCCTTGTC
>CAYPBX010000140.1:2376-6698 GCA_964409075.1 uncultured Candidatus Obscuribacterales bacterium | reverse complement strand
TCGCTATATACACCGACAGGCAATCGATGAGAACCAGTCCAGGCCCTCCAGACAGCTGTCCCACACGTAGGCTGAGTCCCAGCGGCACTTCTTCTGTTATCCAGCTGTGCGGCCTGCGCTGCCGGTGCCTGGTAATTCTCCTTGCCAGCTCGTTGTCCTGGCCGTCATCCTTCATAGTGGCCAGGTAATAGATCACGTGCGCATAATCAGCTGCCATTGTCTCGGCCAACAGCGATTTACCTGCGCGTGCACCGCCGGTGATTAATGTCAAATTTGGCAGCGACACAGTAGAACTCCTTTCAATACCCCTGGAGAGACCGTCCAAGTTCAATGTCGATTATGACGCCCTCAAGCGCCATTGCCAGCGCTGGCAAATCACCCTATGCTTATCTAGTATCAGTATCCGGCAAAAATTCCTGCTGCATCATGAGCAAAAAAACAGAGCTTGACCGGCGCACGCTGGAATACTATAAAGCCTTTATGATCGGCTATGTGCGCCGCATTAACGAGTCAACCCTTAACGTTCCGATTTCAGGCGTCAGAATAGGCTCTGCCCGCTACTCGCGCCTGGCTCAGATTAACCTGAAGAGTCGGATTATCACTTTCTCCCGCTACGCCATCGATAAGGTTCCCGAACGTGGACGCCGCTATCTCGTGCTGCACGAGCTGGCGCATGTCAAGGAGCCGAGCCACAACAAGCGCTTCTGGTCGCTGGTTAAATGCTTCGAGCCCGATTACAAAGAGGTTGAACATCAGCTGGAGCGCGCCTTCAAACGCAACGTCAATAGTAATGACTGTCTAGCAGACAACGCTAAGCGCCCCACCCCCAGAGAAGGCGTCTCCGGTAATACAGCCGTCATGCCTGTCAGGCAGCTGAGGCTCGCAAGCGAGACTTACCCTGGCGAAGGGTCGGTTCTCGTTGTCCCTGAGGAAACTACAAAGGACAAGAACTCTGATCTTCTCTGCCGCGATGATACTTGCAGTGAAGTACAAATGCATTTCGACGATATCACAAATGGTGACTCCACTATTCCGGTTCAGCCGCTGCTCCACCGGCAGGTGGATTGATCTTGAGGAATCTAGCTTCAATTACACCTTGACATTGCTAGCATATATGTGCTTAGAGCCTTTCAATTTTCGGCTCACTGATTTATTATCTAGTCGAGGTGTTGGTGGCTTGGGGGACTAGCGATTACGAGCAACCCTGGCCGGTGTTCCTCAATACATGCACGCGGTAACCCCGGAAGTTTTAAATGGACAATAGACGCGTAGTTGTAACGGGCATAGGTGTGGTAAGCCCTGTGGGTGTCGGCTGCCACGAGACGTGGAAGAATCTTCTCGCTGGTCGCAGCGGCGTAACCAGAATCGAGTGCTTCGATCCAGATGAGATCGGCCTGGCGGTTAAGATTGCCGCTGAGGTGAAGAACTTCGATATCGAGGACTTTTTCCCGGACAAACGCAAAGTCAACTCCATGATGAAGACCATGGACCGCGTGACGCTGTTCGCCATGGCTGCATCCAAGCTAGCGCTCGAGGAAGCACATCTAGAAATACGCAAGACCAACCCGGAGCGGGTCGGCACTTTTATAGGCACCGGAGTAGGCGGATTGATCACAACAACAGCCGATCACATGAAGCTTATGGAGGGCGGACCTAAAAAGATCGGGCTCCGCTCCATCATCAGGCTGATGCCAAATGCCCCGTCCGGGCAGGTCGCCATTGAATATGGTGCCCAGGGGCGCGCCAAGAGTGATGCAACCGCCTGCGCGAGCGGATTGGATTCTCTGTTCGACGCCTACATGTACATCAAGAATAACCGTGCCGACGTGATGATATCCGGCGGCACAGAAGCATCGATCAATCCCTTCTCAGTGGCATCGTTCGGAAACATGATGGCTCTCTCCACGCGCAACGATGAACCCGAGAAGGCGAGCCGTCCCTTCACCGCTGACCGGGACGGTTTTGTAATCAGCGAGGGGGCGGTCATCCTCATTCTGGAGGAGCTAGGTCATGCACTGAGACGAAACGCCCCCGTTATAGCTGAAATTATAGGCGGAGGAGCCAGCTGCGATGCAACACATATCGTCGCACCGGATGAAAATGGTGCCGGGGCGTCAAGAGCCTTGAGAGAGGCTCTCAGGGACGCGCAACTGGAGCCCGAGCAGATAGAATACATCCAGGCTCACGGCACATCCACTCCATTGAACGATGAGCGAGAAACAAAGGCCATCAAGACCGTTTTCGGCAATCATGCCTACAGGATTGGGGTATCGAGCACCAAGTCGATGGTCGGTCATCTCCTGGGAGCAGCGGGCGCGATGGGAGCAGCAGCTACCGCTCTTACTTTGCGAGATCAACAGATGCATCCGACCATCAACTATGACAATCCTGATCTTAAATGCGACCTCGACTATGTTCCGAACACGGCCAGACAGGGCAAGGTTGATAACGCGATTGTGCAAGCCCTCGGGTTTGGAGGACACAACACCGTTCTGGTCATGAAAAAGTTCGTGGCTTAAGGTCACTCTCGTTCAGACCTGAATATCTTCATCGTTGCTGTTGGGTCCTGTGCTGGTAGCCGAGCCAACTCCTGCAAGCATCTGATCGTCGTCTGCAGATGAAACCAGCTGGGTTGCAGGCTGTATTTGACCGCCCGGTCGTTCTGTGCTCAGCTTCTCCTGATGCTCCACACCACTGAGATAAAACACCGACCGGCTGCCTGGGCTCATGCCCGATTCACCACGAGCAGCCAGCAGGAAGGGGAACTGCTGGAGAAGCCTCTCTTCATCTGTAGAGGAGCTTGTCTGGCCGGTGGCACTATTGCTCTTATCTCTGCCTATCCTCATGCCGCCTCTACCGTCACCGCCAGAGGAACGCGCTGTTCCGAGAAGCTCGGACTGCCGCCGTATGAATACCGGATCGAACGTGGGTGTTACGATACGCTGTGAATCGCCGGTCTCTGTTGTGCGGATAATCCTGCGCGCCGCCGGCTGGAAGGTGCGAGCTGTTTCTGCTCCCTGCCCATCAGGAGTTGGTACCCCCAGGACACGACGTGAATTGACACCGGACCACTTGTTCCACCACTGGATCGAATGACCCTCGTCGTATTCCTCCTCTATTACATGCTCACGGTACTCTCTTATCAGATGTTGAACCTTTTTGATCTGTCCATAATTTAGGGCCAGTGGCGGGGCGATATGAGACGCTCTCACAAGTGAACCCACACCATCATCAATACCGTCAGGCTGCCCGAGATTCTCCCTACTCCTCTCTACATCCGGCCCCGGCTTGGCTGCCGCAGTGCGGGCTTGCGCTCCTGACTGAGCCGACGATTCGACAGCACTGGCTAGCCTGGTCACATCCTGAAGCTCTTCCCAGCCATCATTCTGTTCAGCAGGCGGCTGGCTCTTCCTCTGTTGCTGCGGAACCTGACTCTCTCCTTGCTGTTGCGGTGGACTCTGATTTCCTTCCCGCTGCCGGGTCTGACCATCGCCTCGCTCCAAGCCACCAGCTTGCCTGGTGGAAGTCACCGACGACTGCACTGCTCCATCAGGCATTGCTGCCGGAAAAACAGTCCTCTGTAGACTTCCCGCAGCATCGTCGCGTGCTCCTGTGCCACCGGATACAGCACCATCATTTGCTATACCATCAGAAGTGGCACTATCAGCGTTGGTTGACGTGCCGCCCGCCTGCTCAGCGCGACGCCTCGCCTCTGCTGCCGCGATGATTCCAGTCGTGATGTGATCATACAGACCATAGAGCCCGTTGGCGAGCAGATAGCTGCCGGCTCCCAGCTCGACAAGCGCTCTTGAAAGTAGATAGGGTTTAGCAACGGCCAGCTGAGCAACAAATGTGCTGGAGGTCGAGTCTAATTGCCGGAGAGCACGCCTGCCGATGCGATCGCCAGCGCCAACAATCTGGTTGTACTCGCTCACCGCCTGTCTCAGTCTCGCCATGGCCTCTGCCTGCTCGACAGCTGTTCTGGCTCCGCGTACAGCAGCGATGCCATCCTGAACTGCTCCAATCCTCTGGGCTGCAAAGGGAGAAGCGGAGACGGCGGGAGTCGCGCTGGCTACCCTGGATGCCAGGCTGTCGACAGCAGCCTGCATGGCCACCTGCGCTTTTTGAATCCTTGGGGCGACCGCAAATACACCTGCGCCGCTATTCACAGTCGGCACTGGAGCTGGAATCTCGGGAGTTACAGGCCGCGGCGGGATAGGTTCTGGTCTCGGCACTTGAGGTGATACTGGTCTCAGATCATCTGCTGCACCTGCTGGATTCGTCGCAGGCCGCCCTGGCTGCACCGGCCCGCGCACATCATC
>CAYPBX010000140.1:0-2276 GCA_964409075.1 uncultured Candidatus Obscuribacterales bacterium | reverse complement strand
GTCTCACATCATCTGCTGCACCTGCTGGATTCGTCGCAGGCCGCCCTGGCTGCACTGGTCCACGCACATCATCCGCTACCCCTGCCGGGCGTACCGGCTGCCCGCCTGGCTGTCTTGCCGGCCTGACGGTCGGTAAGTCATCAGCTATAGATACCGGCCGCGTGCCGACAGGGTTCCTGATCCGACTCGTAGACATGAGATCATCCAGCGCACCGGGTCTGACCTGGAACTGCGGCAGCCTCAGATTTCCGCTTCCAACCTGAGCTATTCCTGCTGGTGATTCTGCACCCTGAGCGGCAACCCCGGGTCGGCTGCGCCCAAACAATCCAGGTGTTCGCGTCCTGCCGCCAAGGTTCAATATGTCATCCGTTCCCGAAACTCCCGGCAGCACAGGTCTGCGTCCCAGACCAATAGCCGAGACTGGATCGTCTAGATGGTTGAGGAAGGTGGTAGAGGGATTAGAGCCGAGGACTGTGCTGCGCCCACCTGCTCTGGCGGAAACCGCTCCCGGAACGGTCCCACCGGCTACTGGCTGTAAATCATCTACAAAGGATAGCTGATTCCTACCAGGCACAAAACCGCGTGGCAGGGAGGAAGCCCCGTCTGTTCCCAGGGTTCTACCAGCCGCACCAGCGAGATCGTCGGTCTGCCTGCCCGCCAGGCCCAGGAGGTTGCTCCTTCTGCCGCCGGCAGCGAGGAGATCATCCCCGCGACGCACAAGACTGAGGAGATCGTCGCTCGTTCTGCTTGCCCGACCTGCCAGAGAGGCTATATCATCAACTCTGCCTGCCAGGGTTTGCTCCAATCTGACCGTGCCGCCACGCAGTTGGGTGAGCCCGTTGATTCCACGCCTGGTAAGTAAGGTACCGCCCCCCAGCGAAAGGAAGATCGAGGTTGCCTCGCCCCAATAGGCAGCCCTGCCGGATGTCGATTGCCGGTTGTAATCCTCCTGCAGCCTGGTCAGCGCATCACCAACTACACCAGGATTGGTAAAGAGAGTGTGCCCTGCTTCCCCCAGGCGGGAGAAGGTCCTCAGGACTGAGCCTCCAACTCCCAGATCCGACGAGCTCAAAGGGTTACCGCTTGTTAGCGCCAGTCTTGTGGCATTGCTATCCCGATTGAGAACCAGATTCTTGGTCTCATTTGCTAGTTTGAGAAATCCCGACCCCAGACCCCGGGTGAAGCCGAGAATGCCTGCCATCGCTCCTTCATCCGCTTGTGCCCCCGGGTTGGCGGCCCGCGCTTCGCTGGATTGCGTGAGCCTCTGCCCATTGTTACCGCCGGCAGCTCTCTCCGTACTCTGGACTGGCACAAGCGGAACGGTGCCAGCTGTAGCAGAGGAGCTCATCAGGTATCTGTCCAGTGAGGTTGACGGACGCCCGGCAAGCGCCAGGAGATTGAGATCGCCTGAGGTCCTGGGGACAGCCTGAGGCCGTTCCGTGCTTCTATCAGGTGTGTCTGCACCGGCAGTCATGCGTGGATTTGGCTCAACCATTTGCCCTGAGAACCCTTATGCAACCATCTATTCAGGCGCCAGGTCGGGGTAGGTTCGGAGTTGGCGTACCTGGTGGCGGTATACGGTTCTATGCGAATTTTGGGCTGTTTTGACACTGTGGGCATGTTCACTATCAAGAATAATCAGATTGTTCCGGCTCAAAATGGGGAAACTACGTATGTCACCGGTATTCAATGTAAAGTTAATTACCTGGTATACGATCAAGTAAGATCTAGTATCAGATCTCAATACACTGAACCCATTGACTTAATCGAGCGTCCCCGGCTCCGGCAGGTGACAGCAGAGCAAAAGGAAACAGGGCTCTGGCAGGAATTACCTAAGGCTACAAAAGGAGAGTGGCATGAGCATTGCCCCAGATATTACCCGGTCGATCGGGAACACCCCTCTGGTGAGGTTGAACCGGCTGGCTGCCGGGCTGAAGGCCGATGTTGCTCTCAAACTGGAATCATTGAATCCGCTGGGCTCCGTCAAGGATCGTATAGCTGTATCGATGATTGACGAAGCCGAGAGCGAGGGACTGATAGAGCCAGGGCAGACAACAATAATCGAGCCTACCTCGGGCAACACCGGAATCGGGCTGGCCTTTGTGGCAGCAGCCCGCCGCTATAAGCTCATCTTGACGATGCCAGAGACAATGTCCCTGGAGCGGCGGAAGCTTTTGCTCGCCCTTGGAGCCGAGCTTGTCCTCACGCCAGGGGCTGAAGGCATGAAAGGAGCGGTAAACAAGGCCGAGGAGATTCTTGCCCGGACAAGCGTAGCC
>CAYPBX010000139.1:0-6741 GCA_964409075.1 uncultured Candidatus Obscuribacterales bacterium | reverse complement strand
ATAGTAGACGCTGCCGAGGTTATTGTGTGCGTGGGTGTAGTTAGCGTCGCGATCCAGCGCTGCCTTAAAGGCCTCTTTGGCCCGGCTGAATTTGCCTTCGCGCAGATAAGCCAGTCCTATGTCGTTGTAGGCGAGCGGGAGGTCCGGGTTGATGCTCAGAGCCTGGCGAAACTCGCTTACGGCTTGCTGGTAACGGCCTTCGTTCAGCAACCGTTTTCCAGTTGCAATATGGGACTGGGCAGCAGCGGGTTCTTCTTTGCCCAAAGCCGGATAGGAGAAGAGCAGCCAGCCGGCCAGAAGAGAAAGCAAAAAGTACACAATGGGAAGGTGCTCAAGGTGGTGCTCCTCCGTCAGCATGAAGGGCAGCGCGGTGAGTGGGATCGTGAACAGCATGGAATACAAATCCCTCGCTTCATACCTTGTGCAGGCAGCAGTGCCGGTGTCTTATGATACGACAATTTGATCTGCTCTTTGTCGTGAAGTGGTATCCAGGCAAATCTTCCTTGAGATAATCTCTTTCATATGAATTTGATATTGACGATTATAGAGCAGTGGCAACCGGCAGTTATGGCTTGGAAGCGTTAACTTGAGAGACAAAGTGCAACCGTTCATCAGGGTCCAAGGCATATGATTGGGCTAGATAGCTGCGCTTCGCTCTGGTTCGACACTGGTGGCGCGCAGGGCAGTAATGTTATCCTCGGCCAGATTACCGTCGGATTCGGGAAGCTTCAGACTGATCAGCGTACCGACGAGATAAACAAGGGCTATTGAGGCGGCAGAAAGTGCATATGAGCCTGCGAACAATCCGATTAAATGACCACCACCGATAGCTGCGCCTGCGGCCAGAATGCGTCCGAATCCGAACGTGAAACCGGAAGCGGTAGCGCGATAGCTGGGGGCGAACACCTCAGGTATGTAGACCACCAGCGCTACGAATTGGACAATGCCGAAATAGCCGACGACAAAGCACCAGGATAGAAGAGCAAGACCGAAACTTTTCACGGTTAAGAACATGATAGTAGCGCTCATCCAGCAGCCGGCAAAGGAGAATCGCAAAAGCTGTGCTCTGCCGAACTTCCTGAGCAACAAAGGTGCTGTAAAACAACCGACCAGATTGCCGATGCTGACGATCGTGGTGCCGAGACTTCGCTCTTGGACAGCGAGTTCACCGGTGAGCTGATTGATCCATGGCGCAATCCAGGAGATGCATCCCCACCAGCCGATGATGGCGCACATGGCGCAAAGGGCTGTTATCCAAAGCTTTGTACCGTGGCGACTGCGCAAGAGATGTACTAACGGTAAGTTGTGAAATGAGCGGACTGATTGGTGGAGTCCATGCGTACGGGTAGCCTTGTGCAGCTCTTCTTCCATTTTGCGCATGCGTCTGCTCTCTTCGAAGGACTCGGATTCCTTGAGAGTCATCCTGAAATAGAGCGCGAAGAAGGCAGGTATCAACCCGGCAACAAAAAGCCATCGCCAGCCGTAAGGCCCCAGGATTAAATTTACCAGGGCACAGAGCATGACTCCGAAGCAGAATGAGCTTTCCACGGCAGATATGGCCCAGACCCGGCCTCTGCCATTTCTCCATGCCTCCGAGACAAGCACGCAACCCAGCCCGATCTCCCCTCCTACGCCAACGCCAACCAGAAAACGATAAAAGGCGAGCTCCTGCCAGGAGTGGCTGATGGCGCAAAGTCCTGTGGCAATCGCATAAAGAAGGATGGTTATTACCATTGTCTTGGCTCGACCTATGCGGTCGGCGATCATGCCGAAGCCAATTCCGCCGACTGCCCAGCCAAGCATGAATATGGCAACGATCATGGATCCGTACCAACCTATCTGAGCATCGTTCTTTGAATTGATAAGCTCGGAGACAGCTGGATACATGGCGATGAAGAATATAGTGGCATCAAGCGCATCGAAGGCCTCCCCGAGCCAGGCAGCGATGAGCGCCTGCCACCGCCCTTGTTGTTTTTGCGCGGACCCTGCTTTTAAATTGCGATCGCTTTTGGGTTGCTCAACAACCAACTCAGGCATTTAATCACCCGTGAAAAAGGATCTCTTCGGGGAGATTAACCCTCATCAATAAATTTATGACAAGGAGAGATCTACGTATGGGGGCGGAAGTTAAAGGCAAAACTTCACATTACCGCGACACATCTCGTCGACGCAGCCGGAAAGGCGCCTGTTAATTGCCGGCAAGATGACCAGAGCCCGGTGCCTTGTGATACGATAGAACGATCCGCTGGTGGTGCCGGTGTGTTTCAGGCAGAGCCAGCGGATCGATCAAAATTGCAATACCCCCGCTCGAAGCAATTCGAGCAAGTTGTACTGTCTTGGTTTTAGATGCCAGGTGTGAAAGCAGCCGATCCTCAAGTTGGGACTTCTCGGAATCAGGAGCTTACCGACGCGCTCTTTGCCAGGTTCGATAGCTGTAGAGCCTATACGCGACTGCTTGCCCGCGTAAGAGGAGCAGCCGGGGAGGATTTGACTGTAACTGGGCTTACCGGCTCGGCCAGGTCGCTTGTCCTGTCCCAGCTCGTCAAGCAAGTCAAACGCCCACTGTTCATGATTGTAGAGGACAACCAGCAGGCAGCCGCATACTATCAGGAGCTTCTCTGCCTTTCGCCCTGCCCGGTGTTTCTTTACCCGGCCTCGGAGCTTTCCCCATACGAGCAGGTATTGACCAGTGCCGACACTGTTGCCGGGCAGATGGAGGTTCTCGAGCACATAATCTCTAACAAGGACGCTGCCTATGTTGTGGTTGTCCCCGTTAAGGCTCTCCTGCAACGTGTTCTAGATGCTAAGGCGCTGATGCGCCATACCGTGGCGCTTGTGGTTGGCGATTCAATTGAGCCATCTGCCCTTGCCGCCAGGCTTGCTGCCATGGGATATGAGCGCGCTAGCCTGGTTACCCTGCGTGGGGAGTTCAGCCTGCGCGGCGATATTTTTGATCTCTTTCCATCGGCAGGGGAGCCTCTACGCATTGAGTTTTTTGGTGATGAGATTGAGTCGATACGCTTGTTCAGCGTCGATAGCCAGCGCTCCGTGGAGAGGGTGGATGCGGCTGTCATGCTGCCTCGCTGGCATGTGGTTTTAGAAAACCCAGGCAAGCTGGTTGCGACTTTGCGCAATAAGATGGAGACGAGAGTGCGGGAGCTGGGCTGGCAGGCTGCCGAGACGCTGGCTGCAGCCATGAGCAATGATTTGCCGGTTCTTGAGGCAGGCGGCTATCCGGAAGCAGCCGAATACTATGCTCCTTACCTGGACGCAAGCCTCTCAACGCTTGCCAATTACGTGCCTTCGGAAGCGCTGGTCGTGCTCGATGACTGGGAGAGCCTCGCCCTTGCGCTGGAATCCTACAAGATTAAGCTCGACAGAGCCTATGAAGAAGGGCTCTACTCGGGCAGGCTCTTGCCGCTCCCGCATAAGCTGCATCCTGAAGCTGCCGCAGTCATTGAGCTTTTGAGCACCCGGCAGCGTCTCTTCTACGCCTCCTTTGCCGAGGGTGGAGACGGCAGCAGCCCGTCTGTAATCGAGTTTGCCTGCCACGGGATTGAGCGGTTCAACAACCAGATGCAACAGTTTGCAGGACGGGTGAGGCAGTGGCTTAAGGAAGGCTTTAAGGTGGTTGTCTCGACGGACAAGCCGCAGCGCATATTGGGAACTCTGCGTGAATGGGACCTGGCGGGACGGTATGTAGCCGGCTCGGGTGAGGCCGGGAGCACAGATTCAGCTTCCATCCTGCCGGACCACGGCAGTATTAGTCACGATGGCGAAGGAGTAGCCTATGCTCACGAGGCAAATACCGTCTGGGTAACGCGCGAGGGCTTTGTCGGCGGCTTCCGGCTTGATGATATCCGCCTGGTTTCAGTCACCGATGCGGAGCTGCTCGGGCAGAAGCGCAGGCCTTATGTTTACCGGCGCCCGGTATCCGAGCGAAACTACGAGCGCTTCACGGCCGTGGCTGATCTCAAGCCAGGCGATTATGTCGTCCATATCAAGCAGGGCATAGGACAGTTCACAGGCCTGGAGCGCATAGAGGTAGACGGGCAGTCCAGGGAATATCTGGCTCTCCAGTACAGAGGCGACGACCGGCTTTATGTCCCTGTCGATCAGATTAACCTGCTCTCCCGCTACCGGGGCTCAGGAGATGGAGCGCCTCGCCTGTCCAGGCTGGGCGGAGCCGAGTGGGAGTCAACCAAGCGCCGGGTCAAGCGCTCGGTAAGGCAGGTGGCTGAAGATCTGGTCAACCTTTACGCGCTGCGCGCCAAGCAGGAGGGTTTTACTTTCGCGGCAGACACGCCCTGGCAGTACGAGATGGAGGAGGCTTTCCCCTGGGAAGAGACGCCGGACCAGTGGCAGGCAATTGTCGATGTCAAAAAAGACATGGAGCAGGGAAAGCCGATGGATCGCCTTATTTGTGGTGATGTCGGCTTCGGCAAGACGGAGGTTGCTATCCGTGCCATTTTTAAATGCATAATGTCCGGCAGGCAGGCCGCCATTCTGGTGCCTACGACTATTCTTGCCCAGCAGCACTTCAATACGCTCTCGGAGCGCTTTGCACCATATCCGGTGCGAGTCGGTCTCTTGAGCCGCTTCCGGACAACAAAGGAGCAGAGGGAGGTGATACTCAAGCTGGCTACCGGGGGGTGCGACGTGGTGGTAGGCACGCACAGGCTTATTCAGCCTGATGTCACCTTCAAGGATCTGGGGCTGGTGATAATCGACGAGGAGCACCGCTTCGGGGTGGCCAACAAGGAGAAGCTGAAGCAGTTGAGGATCATGGTCGATGTTATGACCATGTCTGCTACCCCGATACCGCGCACACTACATATGGCACTTTCCGGCGCCAGAGACATGTCGCTGATCAACACGCCGCCTGTAAATCGTGCTCCTGTAAAGACATATGTCGGCGAGTACAAGGATGCCGTCGTGCGCACTGCCATACTGCATGAAATGGAGCGCGGCGGGCAGGTCTACTTTGTACACAACCGCGTCGAGGATATCGACAGGGTTGCAGCCCACCTGAAGGAGCTTGTGCCTGAGGCACGCTTTGCCATCGGTCACGGGCAGATGCAGGAGCGAGAGTTGGAGAACATCATGCTCGACTTCCTGGCTCAGCAGATGGATGTGCTTGTTTGCACGACTATCATTGAATCCGGTCTCGATATTACCAATGTAAACACAATCATCATAGATGAAGCTGACAAGCTGGGGCTAGCCCAGCTGTACCAGCTCAGGGGACGAGTTGGACGCTCGCAGGTCCAGGCTTACGCCTTCTGCCTGGTAAAGCCAGCCAGGGTACTTACCGAATCAGCCGAGGGGCGCCTGAAGGCCATTCGCGAGTTTACCTCCCTTGGCTCCGGTTATCAGATAGCGCTGCGCGATATGGAGATTCGCGGCGTGGGCAACATTCTGGGAGCCGAGCAGCACGGGCATATGATTGCCGTCGGCTTTGATCTTTACTGCAAGCTGCTGGAGGAGTCGGTCACGGAGTTGCAGGGGCGGGCGCTGGCTTTGGCGGCTGACACGCAGATCGATCTGAATGTTACTGCCTACATACCGGATACCTACATCGCCGATGCCGACCAGAAGCTGATTGAATACAAGCGCCTGGCTGATGTGCGCTCACAAGGACATCTCAATGCGCTTACTGAAGAATGGCGCGACCGCTTCGGTCCATATCCTGATGAAACCGATAAGCTCATTGCCGTTGTGCGCCTGCGCCTGAGCGCTGCCGCGTCCGGAATAAGCGCTATCAAGCCGGATGTCCTGGGAGCTCGCCTTTGTATCGATTTCAGGCTGCCGCAGTGGCTGCCTGTTCAGGCAAAGCTGCCCAAGCATCTAGCTTTACGCACGACTTACAGGCCCGGAGCAGCAGGCGGGACAGGCCCGGATCCTTACATTCTCGTGCGCATGCAGAATCTTGCTCCCTCCCAGCAGCTCTGTTTGCTCGAGGAGCTCATCGATGCTATGGTTGCCTGTCGGGACGCAAAGGCTGCTATATAAAGGAAGTGATCATGCTTGCCAAGCTGACTGCCCTGATGCTCACCTGCCTTGTCGCTGGAGCTCTCTGGTCTTGCGGCAAGCCTGGCGGTCCTCAGTCCGGCAGCGGAGCCAACAGTGGCACTGAAACCACGGTGGCTGGCAGACCTGCTAGCGAGAAGCTGAGAGTCGCCGGTAAGAAGGCTGAGCAGGCCGGCAAGGGGAACGGCGGCAATCCCAAAGCTGAGAAGAAGGGAGAGGCAATCGACCCAAATACGCAGGCTGTTTCGATTCCGGCTATCGAGGCCGCCCAGGAGAAGATAGACCTGAATCGTCTACCCGAATCGATGAAGATCTGCACAGTCAATGGCAGAACGCTGACGGTTGGTGATTACAGGCGCACCTTCAAATGGCAGCAACTGCAGCTGCAGTCAGCCGTCCAGCAGAATCCTGCTGTCCGAGCTCAGGCCCTCGAGCAGGCAAAGGAGAAGAAGATTACGCTTTCTGCTGCCGAGAAAGCGGCCGTGCTCAGGGTTGCTCGCAAGGAGAAAGGCAGTGAGGATGAGTTCGGCAGGTTTCTCAAGACCAGGCGCTTGAGCGAGTTAGAGTTCAACAAGCAGGTTCTCGAGCTGGCGCTGGCCATGAAGGTATCGAATCTGTTTTTAGAGCAGAATCTTCTCAATGATATGGTGAACCAAGAGCTTCTCTGTGCTGCCGCAGAGTCGGCCGGCTTTGGCAAGAAAGCCATGCAGC
>CAYPBX010000138.1:0-6779 GCA_964409075.1 uncultured Candidatus Obscuribacterales bacterium | reverse complement strand
TCTTGCCGGTGATCCAACCTTCTATAACAAATCTGGTGACATCAAGCTGTCTGGTGATTTAGTTGTAAATGAGGACCTGGCCCTTATTGCCAGTGGTGACATCTTCTCTTCCAAGTCAGGGTTGAAGATCGAGACCAACGGTGGCGACATACTTATGGTGGCTGGGGCCGACTTTGCGACCTCGCCGGGGTCGCCATCGGCTGCCTCCGGTGATACGTCGAGCGTCCTGACTCTAACCGGCAGCTCTCTTTCCACTCGAGGCTCCTCCAGCGGGGGCAGCATAGATCTCGAGAGCAAGGCGGTCGCTTCGCTCAAATCGGGTGTTTCCACCGGCAATGCGGACGGAGGCAACATTACTCTTGTGGCCTACGCCGGCTCATCAAAAGGCTCGGGTTCAATTACCTTGCCTGGAGATCTTACTGTGCGCTCCGGCGGCAGCGGAAGCGGTCGAAATGGTGATGTCACTCTCATTGCAGGTGGTAATGAAGGAAAGAAATCCGTCACGATAGGGAACATCGATACAAGCGGTGCTACTGGAGGCGGTGGCACAATATCAATCTTCACGGCAACACCATCTATTGTCGATGGCACAGGATGTGCCTCCTGCTTGAAGGTGCTCAACGGCACCGTTACCAATGGAGGCGCTTTCGTCGCGATGCCCGGTGATCTTACAAGCGCGTCGCTGGTTGCCGGCTCTCTGAAGGCTGCATCAGGTGTATCTGTCGCTGTTGGGAAGAACGTAGAGATAAAGGGAGACGTTCAGGCTGAGGAGGGGTCGATAGTTATCTCGGCAGACAAGGGGGAGATCGACATTTATTCTGCAACCAAGGTTGAGGCCAGAGACGATATCCAGCTCACAGCATTTAAGGATGTTCGTCTGAATAAGACCAAGAACGACTCTGTAACCGGCATGAAGATAAGCGCTGGGGTTTTGAACCAGACAGCAGATACTCAATCTGTTCTTTCTTCATCAGATGTTTTGAAATCAGGAAAGATAAGCATTGTCAGCACGAACGAGGATATTCTGCTTGGCAGAGGAGTGACTGTTAACAGCAACGGCAGTGACATAAGCCTGGTCGCCGGAGGGCAAATTGATATCCAGTCCGACAACGCGCTTTCGTCTCTTGGCGGCTATTTGATCTTGAACGCGGCAAAATCAATCCAGATTCATGACGATTCTACACTAAAGTCAACAGCGCGCTATCTCTCCGGCAACAGTGGCGAATATACAGGCGGTGGTATCGCCTTATATTCCGAGCAGCCCAACCTGGACCTCATCGCTGTTCTCAAAGGGATTCAACAGGCACAGCCCGGAATCGGGCCAGGCACGGTGGATGCAGATCTCATTCAAAACCCGCAGTTTACCAGGTTGAACGATGGCTATATAGGAATACAACAGCACGGCGTGGACAAGATCTCCATTAAAGCTGCGAATTTTACCTCCGACGGTGGTGTCATCAGCATGGAAACCGGAGATGGCGCTAAGCCGGCCAACAAGATTGACATAAACTCTGGCTCCACATTGATCGCCATTGCTCCCGGCAGGGCCGCCGGCGGTGGTGGCGGAGGAGCCGGAGGCAGCGGTGACAGTGGCAGTGGTGGTGGCGGAGGAGCCGGAGGCAGCGGTGACAGTGGCAGTGGGGGAAGCAGTGAGGCGGCGGCGAGCGGTGTCTCCATTGACGACAGTCAAGACGCTACTGTTGCAAACGGGCTGGATGCTGTCGTTTCCTCTGTCCCCCTCTCAGTTCAACTCCCACCCACCGATATGACGATGGTTGATGAGGTGTCAACCTATATAGAAGAGGGCTGCTCGCCTGTTATGCTTGCTCAACATCCAGAGGATGAGAGCGCACGACTCTGGTTGCATGCCAGTGAGCAAGGGCAGCCGTATGCCTTGCGATCCGATGACGAAGCCACAATTCTGGCGCAGCCGGGGACACGCTTTGCGCTCACCGGTGAGCACCAGCTCACAATCAAGCAAGGGAGGCTCCTTGTCGCGGCTGGCAGAAGGATTCTCTCAGTATTCAGCAGGTTCGGCATGGTCAGGGTCCATCCCGGGTGCAGTGCCGTAATTGAGCAGGGTCGATTCGGTGCGCTTACTGTGACCAATGTCGAGGGCTCGCCAACAGCTATTCTCATTTCATATAAGGGAGAGAAAGCGCAGATAGCGGTTCCATTGGGATATGAATTGTCTCTGGTAGCCAGTGCTATTGCTTGGGTCGAGACCGGTAAATCAGCCCCAGATATTGCCAGCGTGGCTGGTCCGGTGTCTGGGCTGAGAATGAGAAGCATTCGCATCGACCCCTCTGCTGTAAATCAGATCAAACAATTGTTGAATGGCTGTGTGCAATGCATGTCAGGGCCTATGAAGAGGCGCTACGCAGCCTTGCTGGCTGGACTGGGGCAGGGCGATCGAGGTGCAGTAAAAAGCAGGGTGAAGGCGCTGGCACCGCAGGATTCGCCGATTGCTCCCAGCGGTGAGGATCGGTCGGCTCACTACGTATTAGTGACCGCAAACCAGCTTGCACATCCCCTGACAACTCGAGCATTAGAATCTATCTGGACGCTACCCCTGGCCACTGGACTGGCGAAGTTTCTCGGTAACACTCAGATTGCTAACGGCCCTGACGGCTCGGTTGTTCTGGCTCTTGGGGAAGCGTTGGTAACTGCCAGGCGGCCGATGAAGATAACGGCTGGAGAATGTGAGATTGATCTCGGCAAGAATTCGTATGCGCTGGTTGCCAGGGACGGAGAGATTGTCAAAATCAGGAATCTCTCCGAACGCTCGAGTCATTCCATAGTCGTTCGGCTGGGCAGGCGCTCGCTGCCGATTAGAGCCGGGAGAGAGGCAGTTGTCGGACGGCATGAGCAGCAGGTGGTGTCCAGCCTCAGAGATGATCTTGTTGGGCGTAGACGCATCCGATCCATTGAGCTGGGAGATTTCGAGGCAGCAATAAGCACCAGCGACTTCTCGATTCCATCGCTCATGAGTTCCGACCGCCTTCTGCGGCTTCTTTATCGAAGCTCCGGGCAAGAGGAGAAGAGAATAAGCGGTGAGATCATGAAAATGGCTGCCTGCCTGCATCAGGTAACGAGCCATAAGGGATCTTACAAGCAGCCATCTCATCTGTAGACCTCAGTGATGAGATCGCAGAGAGCGTGGGGCAGGATCGAGAGTCCATCCAGGCCGATTGTGACAGCGCAATCGCCAGAGACCGGCTACAAACTTGCTTCAGTGGGGTACGATGATTTTCGGCGGATACTTCTTGAAGGTGTCGAGATGCCTTGCCATTGCGTCCTCGAAGATCGAGCCGTAAGCAAGCTTGCGAATCAAGAAGCTGTGAGACTCTTTCGGGTCCAGATACAGATTGAAAAACTTTCCATAAGAGTAGGTCTTATTGAACCCTGAGAAGCCGCCGGAGCTCTGCACATCTCGGTAATCGAACTCTTGAGCCAGGCGGAAGTACTTGTACTCGGCACAGCGAATGGCTGAAAAGTTGTCCTGCTGCCAGTAATAGACAAACTTTCTGTCGGAGTCTCCTTTGTCAGCCAAAAGGAATGAGGACTGATCGATACCATCGATAAAACGATCCGTGGGGATCTTGTCCTGGCAGCCGGCAAGAGTTAGGCAGGTAGTGAAAAGATCTGCCAGATCAAACAGTCCGTCTGAGATCCGTCCGGGTGCAATTACTCCTGGCCAGTATACAATTCCGGGAACACGCATTCCGCCTTCCCAGGTGGAGCCTTTAGCTCCTCGAAAAGGTGTGTAGCCAGCATCAGGCCAGGTCTCCATCTCTGGACCGTTGTCCGACGTGATAAAAACAAGGGTGTTGTCCAGCTGTCCGGTTGCCTCTAACTCCGCTAGCAAGCGCCCCAATATGTTGTCCACCTGCACCAGAGCATCTTTATACGGGTATTTCGCAGGAGACTTGCCCTTGAATTTCTCATCCGGATAGTTGTCGAAATGGCAGGCGCGCGTGCAGTGGTAGAGAAAGAAAGGGCGGTTCCCGCGGCAGGCCTCTCTGATGAAATTCAGGGAGTACTGTGCAAAACTCTCATCGAGCTGGGATGATACCGGAATGGTAATCTCTTCTATGTTCTCCAGCTTCCGCCCTTTGCTGCCGTGTACGAGGTGCTTGTTGAAAGGCTCTTTTTCTATCAGCTTTGTTCGCTCAGGGCTCCTGGTTATCTCGGGATAAAAGTACGGATCGCGCCACTCTGTATAGATATCTGAAACCCCGAGAAAACCAAAGAAATCATCAAAGCCCACGTTCTGCGGTTGTGATTCTTCGTTCTCGCCCATGTGCCATTTGCCGACAGCCTGAGTTACGTAGCCGGCGTCGCTCAACAGTTTTGCAAGCGTTATCTCTCCCTGAAGACCGCCTTTCTCATCATACATGGGAGGTCGTAAGATGCCATGGCGCATGGGCAGGCGCCCGGTCATGATCGTAGCTCTGGTGGGCGAGCATGACGGCTGAGCATAGCAGGAGGTGAGCATGAGACCTTTGCGGCATAGCCTGTCGATGTTTGGAGTAGGCGCACCGGCCATATGACCGCCGCCATAGCAGCCCGGGTCCCCCCAACCGACATCGTCCATAAGGAATATCAGCAGGTTCGGACTTCTGCCGAACTTCTTCTCCAGCTCAGCAAGCCTTTTCCTGACCATCTCCTTCTCGTCTGTATGGACGATGGCCGGCTCTATGTTATCCCGGCTCGCTTGAACGGGCAACACCAGCGAATCCTCGCCACCAGATACCGGCGGTGAAAAGCCGAAGGTAGCTGCCACAACGAAACCAAGCACGGCGCTACGCATGAAACGTCTCCTCTCTACAACGAATCCCAACTGCACTCCTTTGAGCATCCCGGAAGGTGCTCAGTGTACCTCAGCCCTCATCTCAGTGGCCCGTTTTGCCTCATCTTCAGCACTTCCCTCAAGAAGCGGCTTCTCTTTGGGGCATCACCCTTTTCGCTGGCAGAAACAACACAGCGAAAACCTGTATGAGAAAGCGAGGTATCCGGGCTTGTTTTCATGCGCGCTGTGGGACGATAGCCAGAGCAATATGTCTTGCAACACAGGAAGGAGCCCCCGCGCTGAACCCTCTTGGCGGCTCGAGGCTCCTCTGGATCGTAACTTTGCTCGGGTCCGGTTGGGCTCCAGCTGATATCCTTTGTCTTCTCCCGGGCATACCAGTCCGGTCGATACCAGTCGTATACCCACTCCCAGACGTTGCCGCTCATATCGTAGAGCCCCTTTTTATTTGGTGGAAAGGAGCCGACCGGGGCTGGCCCCTCAAATCCGTCCTCCTTTGAATTGAAGCACGGAAAAACTCCCTGCCAGATATTGCCATGATGATGGCTGCCAGAGACGCCTGGATCTTTCAATGACGATCTGGCAGCATACTCCCACTCTGCTTCTGCAGGCAGGCGCTTACCGGCCCAGCGGGCATAAGCCATAGCATCGTGCCAGGATACGTGCACAACAGGGTAGTCATCCATGCCATCTATAGAGCTGTCCGGACCTTTCGGGTGACGCCAGTTCGCTCCGGGAACCCACCTCCACCAGCTGGCCGGATTTGATAACGATACTCTTCCTGGTGGCTTGAAGAAGCCCAGAGATCCTGGATAGAGCATGTTCTGGTCTGACAGCATAACACCGGCTGCTCGCTGCCCTTTTAGCTCCTCTACATTTGGCGGCTTCTCTGCTGTTGTTATGTAACCTGTCTCCTTCACGAAGAGAGCAAACTGGGCATTGGTAATCTCTGTCCTGTCCATCCAGAAATCGTCGACAAAGACTTTATGAGCCGGCTTCTCATCAGGCTTTGCTTCTGCGCTGTCAGATCCCATGAGAAACACCCCACCCTCAATAAGAACCATACCGGCGTATCCATTCCTTCTTTTGCCTGTTTGCCTCGAAGATTCCTTGCGCCGGCCCAGCATCGCAGCGATCCACGCTGGCATCTCGCCTTGTTGTGGCTCTGCCAGCGGGTCTGGATATTGCGCGGGACTTCGCGTCACCGGCGGCAGCCCGCGCTCGGCTTGGGGTGCGCTGCGTGCTGATGCCGGGACGGCACAGGCAACCGCTGCTGTTAGGAGAATCGACATGAGGTGATGACTCTTCGCCTTTGTTCCTTTCATGGCATCTTCTGTACCTCTGCCTCAATATCGTCCAGGAGTTTCAGTTGTTGCTCCAGCATTTGGGCAGGCAAGCGGTTTCTCCTGCCAGCCCAGCGCTGATATACAAGAGCAGCCGCCAGCAGTCCGGCAGTACCGGCAGTGGCGGTTGCAACTCCTGCGGTGCCTGCTGTCGAACCTGCGTAGTTGAGGCGAGTGCTTGCCTTCAAGTTGTCCAGTGAAGGACGTTTTACATACCGGTAATAGCCATAAGTGCCGAGAATTCCCTGAGTCAAGACCGTGCCCCCGATTGCTGGACCCAATAGATCTGTTTGCAGGGCTGCCTTGCTCAAAAAACGATCTCTCTTCTCCTCGAGTTGCAATCTCAGGCTGAAGTCGCGACTTGCCTGGCTATAAAGTGCCATTCTTTTGAGAGCTGATTCACGATATGTTGGTGATGGCGCCTTTATCTTCTCGGTAAGCTCCCGCAGGTGCTCCAGATTGTTTTCTAGCTCGGCTCTATCCATTTCTGGCTCACGCTCCAATCCGAGCTCTTTGAGCAGATGTCGCCTTGCGCGCTTCTTTGCTAAATATGCGGTGAGCGAGCTCAGCGGCTCCGAGATAGTAAACAGGGCTCCTGCAACGGTGAGAAGAATATTGCTCGTGCC
>CAYPBX010000137.1:0-6864 GCA_964409075.1 uncultured Candidatus Obscuribacterales bacterium | reverse complement strand
ACCGTGTCACCGGGCGCGAAGTCCGGGACCTCGCGGTCCATCTGTTAGCGTTTGTCTCTCCTGCCGTTTGCGCGGATGGCCTCATCCAGGGCCGTCCGGCGGATCTCTCAGCAGGCGCCGGTCTGCGACCAGCTGATACGCAGGTAGAAGGGGATGCTCTCTTTCCGTACCTGATTCGCGTCGGGCTGGTTGCCGGCGCAAAGAGGCTTGTGCTTGCAATTGACCAGGATTGCCTGCTTTCTGTTTATCCCTGCGACAAGCAGATTGCTCGCCTGCCTGCCGGCGGGCGCTGGCAAGTTGAAAGCCGGGATGGAAAGATTGTGCTCAAGGCTGCCCGGCGTCTTGATTTTGAGATCAGGCAGCCGCTTACCTGCCTTGAGGTTGCGCCTGTCTGTCACAATGGCGCTATTTCTTTAAACGGCAGGCGCTATCGCGGGCAGCTTCTCATCAAGTGCGATCAGCCACTCAAACCAGAGGATCCCGGGCTTCTAGGCGCAGTAAATGTAGTGCCTCTGGAGGACTATCTGCGCTCCGTCGTGCCAGCGGAGATGCCTGCCGGCTGGCCCTTAGAGGCTCTCAAGGCGCAGGCGGTGGCGGCACGCTCCTATGCGCTGGCGAATCTGGGAAAGCACGCCAAGAAGGGCTTTGATGTGGTGGCTGGCCACAGCGATCAGGTGTATCAGGGTGTTGCTAGTGAGACTGAGAGCACGGACGCTGCAGTGCGCGCTACTAAAGGGCTTGTCCTCACACAGTCCGGGCAGGTAGTGCCTGCTTTCTTTCATAGCGCAAGCGGTGGTGCTACGGAAACGGCAGAGAATGTATGGGGTTTTATGCTGCCCTTTCTCAAGTCGGTGCCGGACCAGGATGGTGACGCGCCTAAGCAGCAGTGGTTGTGCGAGCTTGATGTTGGCCGCCTGGAAGAGAAGCTAAGATCTCTTTTGCCGAATATGGGAAAACTGCTTTTTGTGAACGTCATCTCCAGGAGCGCCTCCGACCGGGCCAGGGAGATGCTGGTGGCAGGCACCAGCGCTGCCGTTGTCCTTTCAGGCGAGGCCTTTCGCCTGGCTGCCGGGCTGCCCAGCGCTTGCTTTAATATTGGGATTGCCCCCGGGCGCTATCTCTTTGAGGGCCGCGGCAACGGGCACGGGCTGGGCATGTCCCAGTGGGGCGCCCGCAGCCTGGCACTGGCAGGCTGGCGGTTCGAGCAGATACTGGCATATTACTATAAGGATGTAGCCGTTGAAGGGCAGCGTCCGCAGTCGGACAGCGCAGGTTGTGAAACAAAAGCGTTTTGATCCTAATTGTGCGGAACAGTCCGGGAGATGTGATAACATGCCCGAACAGTGGCGGTCAGGCAGACACCTCCGCCTTTCCGATGAGCGACAGAGGTGACGCCCGTGGTTGAGTTCTTCTTCAATTCCCTTGCAGTTTTGGTCATGCTGGGGATTCTCAGCATTTTGATAATCGTCCATGAGTTCGGGCACTTCTCTGTCGCTCGCCTCTTCGGGTTTCAAACCCCTGTCTTCGGCTTCGGGCTTCCCTTTGGACCTAGCTGGATAATCGGGCGCAGATGGGATACGGAGTTTCGCATTCATGCTTTCCTCATGGGTGGCTATGTGGCCATTCCGGAGCTGGGCGATGAGTCGCAGACTACCCAGGAAGCCTACGGGGCGGAGTTGCAGCCGCATCGCAAGTTTCCAATCTGGAAGCGAGCCCTGGTAGCTTTTGCCGGAGTTGGTTTCAATATTCTTTTTGCATATCTGGTGATGTTGTTCATGATGCTCATGATCGGGCAGCCTTCCCAGTCGACGATTGTTTATGCTCTGCCCAGCCAGGAGACTATCGCAGCGAAAGCCGGAATCAAGGTAGGAGACCGCATCGTCTCGGTCAACCAGCACCGCGTGGCAGATCCCGACGATGTCGTCAAGACCTTGGGCCGCCACAGGGCGGAGATCGTCTCGCTCGATATCCTGCGCGACGGCAAGCCGATGAAGTTTACGCTCACCACCAACGAGAGCGGCAAGGTGGGAATGGCGCTTATCGGCAAAGGTCCGATGACCTTTACGCCGGTGGAGGGCAACATCCTCGAGATTGCCTGGCTAGCCAATGTCAAGCTCTGGACCTTGACTTTTAATATGCTCGATGCTCTCGGGCAGCTGTTTGGCTCAATGATTTTCGGCGCGGAAAAAGGACAGCCTCAGTTGGGCGTAGGAGATCTCCACGGCGTGGTGGCGGTGGTCAAGATCGGTGCCGATATCGCTCAGACAGACTGGAGCCAGCTGTTTCTTTTCACGATAATGATCAGCATGGATCTGGCCATTATCAACCTCCTGCCCTGGCCGGCGCTCGATGGCGGTCACTTGATGTTCATGGCTGTTGAAGCTGTAAGAGGGCGACCCATGGGCGAGCGCACCCACGGCGAGATCGTCAAATGGGGCTTCATAAGTCTGATTATTCTCATGGTGCTGGTTCTGGTAAACGACGTGACAGCTCTCGTTGAAGGCAAGCTGGACTTCAAAAGAAGGGCTGGGCAGAGAGAGTCTCAGCAAGAGAAGAAGGGGCCACGTACCCTTGAAGGTGGGCAGAAGAAGGCTCCAGAGAATGTTACAACAGCTCCTGGGCCCTAACCAGTCCTTTTCCAAGCAGCAGCAGGGTTGTCATTGTCGAGAAAAACTGCTCATTTTTTTTTACAGACACATTAGCTCTTTGGGAGAAGGTAAGCCAGCCCACAAGCTCTCCTGTCTAGGAGCAAACAAGAGGAATCGTTTGCAGCACAGCTGAATGACATGGCTTAGATTACGAGAGTCATAGAGAGAGTGACTCTAAAATGTAACTCTCATCGAGCAAGGCATGGGATTCTCCTCGCATTCCGTTAAAAGGGGGCAGCAGATGGTAAGCTGAATCGAGCCCGAAGCCAAGCGGAAGAAAAGCAACGAGGCGATAAAATAGATGCGTAACGTATGAAGCGTGGCTAGGATTCTAAAGAAGAATTTGCAGCTAAGCGTAACAGGCGCGCGGCTCATCCGAAGGCCATGAACAAGGGACACTTTATGGATTTAACGTTTAGATTAGGATAACTGCTATGCCACAGTACGACTACCGTTGCCAGGACTGCCGAGAGAAATTTACCGTGGAGCGCTCCATGAGCGATACAACGGCACCTTCCTGCTCGGTCTGCGGTAGCCAAAATGCGAGCCGCATCTGGCGGGCCTTCATTCTCTCAGGCGGCATCAGGCAGGATGTCGGTCAGGGTGTTCAGCCGGGGTCCTCTTCTCGATCAGGCTGCAGTTCCTGCTCGAGTCACAGCTGCGGAAGCTGCTGTCATTGAGCTTATGTTGTGGAGAACTCGTTTAGATGTCTCAGGCTGCTGCTGGCTGTAAGCCAGGTGCAGCCGGCAATTTTGCCCAGAATACGGTGGTTGCGCCACCGGGCGATTTTACTCCGACAGCACCGCCTTGTTTTTCGATAATAGCCTTTATGACTGCCATCTCCAGACCGGTGCCAGCCTTTGCTGGTCTTTCAGTAAAGGCAGCCTGACTGAACGGCTCAAAGATCTCCTCTGTAAGCAGCTGCGCATCTCCTGCTCCCCGACCTGATATGGAAAGCTCGATGCTGCCTGCCTGAGCCAGAGTCTGGACTTTGAGCGCAGAGCCTGGCCTGGATAGTTGAACGGCTCTCTCCAATAGATTTGTAATTACGCGCATGAGACATTCTCTATCTGTCAGGATGTGCTCCTCTGTTTGCGCCACATCAATCATCACGCCCTTCTCCTGGGCTGCTTGGCTGATGCTTAAAGCGCAGGCATCCAGCAATTCTGCCAGCGCCACATCGCTTGAGGCAAATTGAAACCGCCCGGCGTTAAGCCGTTCGATATCGAGCAGATCGTTAATCAGGCGGATCAAATAATCTCCCTCCGCCTCCGCTGCCTGTATAGAGACGCGCGCCGAATTGGAGAGGGCTCCGAGCGCTCCGGCGCCAACCAGTTTGAGCGTACCTGTAATTGCGGTCAAGGGCGTTCTCAGCTCGTGCCCGACGATGCCAATTACCTGCTCTTTGTATGACTCCAGCTCGAGGATGTCAGAGGCTGTCTTGTGAAAGGACAGGTCCAGATCTCCAATCTCGTCATTGCCGCCCACTGCAGGCAGGAGCAGCTGGCGTGCACGCAGGCGACGGGCATTTTCGACAACGTTTTTGATTCGTTTGTTGACACTCCCTGAGAACCACCAGACAAGGGCCAGGCAGAGCACCAGATTCACCACGATGCCGCCCACCACCACATATTTGAGTGCGCTGGTGTAAGTCTCCAGCCTCTTGCTGCGCATACGCTGAAGCTGTATCTCGTAACTGATTGTATTGTCGATAAGACTTGTGGTTCGGTTATCCAGAGCAGAGACCAATGTCTGACCCACCTCTTGTATCCAGGTACCGATCTCCGGGCTGGCAGGCGGTGAGAGGGCAATCTTTGAGAGAGCCGCCAGTGTTTGCTGGACTGATCTCTCCAGCTTTCTGTAGATATCGGCTTCTGTCTGGTCGGAGAGCATGTGCTTTTCCAGACGGTCTAGAGCCGCTCGCACTTCGGCTTCGCTGTTTTTGTATCCCTCCAGGACGGCCGGTACCTGATAGAGGTTGTAGATCCCGGCAGCAGTGGAGGCAAGCACGAGCGCTCCTGTGGTGATATTCAGCTCGCGGACGACCTCGCGCGAGCGGATATCAGACAGCAGCACCTTTTCGCTTGCCTTGAGAACAAGGAAGATGCCGCCTGTGAAGGTCATGCCGTAGAGGAGAGGAACAATCACAAGCACGAGTCCTCTGTGAAGCAGAGAGAATCTCGGGGGGGAGCCGCCTGGCGATGCTTTCGGTATCAGGTCCGTTGCTGTGCTTAGATGTGCTTCAACAGGAATTCTCAACCGAAATGTACTTCCTTGCGCGATTCTTGACTCGACTGTTATTGTGCCTCCGTGAGCTTCGACTATCATTTTTGCAATCGCCAGTCCCAGACCGCTGCCTCCCCGCTGGCGAGCATCAGCAAGCGATACCTGCTTGAAGCGCTCGAATATTGCCTCCAGCTGGTCGGGGGGGATGCCCGGACCTATGTCGCTGACCTTAAGCTCAACCTCTAAACCTTCGCTCAGGCGCCCGCCTGCTACGGTGACGGTGGCTCCCGGGGGGGAGAATTTGATGGCGTTGCCGATAAGATTAACGAGCACTTGCACCAGACGGTCGCTGTCAGCGGCAAGTGATGTGTCCATGTAGCTGGTCTTGATGGCAATGCCCTTAGCCTCGGCTAGCCTGCCAAGCATGCTGACGCTGCTCTCGATAATCTCTCCCAGGCGCACAGGAGCTATGCTGAGCTCCAGCCTGCCGCTTTTAACTTTCTCTACCTCAAGGAACTCCTTGACCAGTCTCATCAATCTCGCGATGTTGTCGCCGACCCCTACTAGCATCCGGTTTGCTTCGGCTGGCAGCTGTCCGCACCTGCCGGCGAGAAGATCCTGCACGCAGTTTGAAATTGCCTCGAAAGGATACTGCAGCTGACGAACTACAACTCCAGCCATCTGATCTTTGAAGCGCTCCAAATCCAGTACATCATGGCCTGCCCGATAGAGAGCCGCGTCCATCTGCCCCAGCTCGTCACTGCCTCCGACAGGCGGCGCTAGAGCTCTTCTTAAAGCCAGCAGCCTGGTGTTGCGCATGACATGAGTCAGCCGAGAGCGCATGCTTGCCACCCAGGCAAGGGAGAGAAAGATAGATAGAGAGATGTTGAGTACAAGGCAGGTGAGTAGTGCCGTGGCGATCTGCCTGGTGAGCTTCTCCCTCGACTCGGCTCTCTGGCGGCTCAGTCTCTCCTCGGACTCGCCGATTCTTGCCAGCGGAATACTTGTGCGTACAGTGGCGGGATTGAGCTGGACGTTGCTGAGGTCCACATTCATGAAATCACGAATATTCCTATCCTGCGAAAGGCTCATCAACTTGGACTGTGTCCGGAAGGTAGCAATAAGGTTTTTCTTCAGGAGCTGCAAATCCTTGTCGGCTTCCGGTCTCACGCTCATGGACTGCTCGAACTCTTTGTATTTTTTTATTAAACGCCTCACAGCGCTCTTTTGATCTGCTGCCACTTTCTGCGAGCGAGTTATGCAAAACAAGAAAGCCGACTCCCCGGACTGCGCCAGGCCAACCATGAGGCTATTGATAATGGCGAGCCGGTCCCTCGATTCGATCTCCTGCTCGACCTGCCGCTTGCACTCAGCCATCAATCTGGTGGTGAGCGAGACTGAGATCAGCTGCAGTAGAAGGGGAATAGAAATTAGAAGAAGCCCCTTGCTAAAGATGCTCATATTCAATTGTCCAGCTATTCATTCAGGCAACCGCCAGATGATATACCACCGATGAAAATAGTTAAAACCTGAAGGTTAGTATTTGGCTGGCACAGGCTGTGAGACAAATGCTATGGGCGAAACTGGCAGCTGTAGGGGTAGTTTCCCGCCCCGTGACGCCATGTTTCGTCTTACTTAAGCCTCATAGATCAGCCCGGCTCTGATGCTGGAGAGCAGCTGGTTGAGCCTGTCCTCTTCTGCCGCCTCGAGTGCGAAGGACTCTTCCCCGCTCGGGAAGCCGCCGTCTCTGACCTCTTTAGCGTACTCTTCAACCGCCTGCTGACAAGTGTCGGCTAGATTCGCATAGCGTCTTACAAAGCGGGGCTTGAAGTCGGTGAACTTACCCAAAAGGTCGTCGGTTACGAGAATCTGCCCGTCGCAGTCCGACCCTGCGCCAATGCCGATAGTAGGTACAGTAAGCCTCTGGGTGATCAGTTTTGCAACCTGTCTCTTATACACATCTCCGAGCCCACGAGACTAGGCATGATCT
>CAYPBX010000136.1:0-6874 GCA_964409075.1 uncultured Candidatus Obscuribacterales bacterium | reverse complement strand
AGCGCGCCTATAAAGAGGCTGCCGGTATCACCCATGAAAATGCGGGCCGGGTGGCAGTTGAAAGCAAGAAAGGCTGCCAGGCACCCGCAGGCAGCCGAAGCCACCGCCGAGAGCGGGAGCTGACCGGAATCAAAGAGCATGAGCGCCATGGTGGCAATAAGTGGAGCCGCTGTCCCGGCAGCCAGTCCATCCATGCCATCGTGCAGGTTGAAGGCGTTGGTGGCGGCAACCACTAGAAATCCGGAAAAGGCTACAAACAGGTAAATCGGCGCTGCGATCACACACCGCCCGTCAAGGCTGTGAAGCTCCTGGCGGTTCAAGGGAATGAAGCAGTCACCGCCCAGATAGATGATAGCTCCCCCCAAAAGGCAGCCGACAAGCACCTCCAGGAGCAGCCGCATGCGCGCAGAAAGGCCCCTATTGCTCCTCCAGGTGAGCTTGGCAAGATCATCGCTCAAACCTATCAGACCACAGGCGACTGCAGCAGAGACGACAAGCACCACCCAGGCTGACCGACCGCCGGAAATGATTGACCAGGCAATCACAGCTGCCGGCACAGCAATCAGAAAACAGATCCCGCCAGCTGTGGGTGTCTCAGCCTTGGCACGATGGCTTGCTGGACCCTCAGCCCTCAAAGGTTGACCGATTCGCCAGCCACGCGACAGGGCAATTTGAATCGGCAAAAGAACAAGACAGATGAGGAAAGCTACCAGGCAGGGCACGATTAGAGCCAGATACGGACTGTTCCATGAGGCAAGGAAGGTAGGTGGCAAAGCTTCAGTCCAGATAAAAGCTGGTGACTATCTTGCGCTGCTCCTTGGCGTAGTTGACAGACTCGAGGAGCGTGTGGCTGGTATGGTAGAGAAAGCAGATAATCTGCTGACAGCGATCGATAATCTCATGGTTGCAGAGGCGGCTTGCATCAGCCAGCGTCATGGTGCGCCGTTCCGGGTACTCGACGATGTGGTCTATTCCGATGAGCAGATCCTGGACCTCTGTGGGCTGCTGCCCTATCGTTTGGGGAAGAACGATCTGCAGCCTGTCCGGATTGGCTCTCTGTGCACCACGTATGGCCGCCATGTTGGTGCCGTTAGCACCACCGCTGGTGACAACCTGGTTGCCGGAGAGCACTAGGGCATAACTCAACATCTCAACCAGCTGTTGATGCGTCAGAGGCAGGTTCCTTGTTCCGATGATAGCAACTCGCCTTGGCCCGGACTGCTGAATCAAGAGGAGCTCCTGAGCGAGCTCATCTACTGTTGGCACTGTGACTGTGCTGCTGTCCGGGGCACTCATCTGCAGCCTATCGACGCCTGGAAGGTGAGGAAAGATTCAAGGCATGCCTGACCCGAAACGCTGTCCATAATCCTGGTATGATTGACAGCTTGGTTGCCCTTAGCTTGAAGCAACTAATGCCTTCCAGGTCAGCTCGCCGAGCCTGACGCTAGCCCGACCCGGTAAGGAATAATAGCACGACTTGGAGCCGACGGAGGAGGGTTGTCCATGCTGACTGGCACGGAGGCCGGCGACAAGGTGCTCGACTCCCTCAATGCCGGGCAGAGGCAGGCCGTCTGCCGGATGTGGGGGCCGACACTGGTAGTAGCTGGAGCGGGTAGCGGCCAGAGTACGGTGCTCGTCAGGCGCGCAGCCTATCTAATTGCCCAGCTCGCTGAGGAGCCTGCCTCCATTGTCGCTGTTACATTTACCAACAAAGCTGCCAACCAGATGAGGCAGCGGCTCGAACACATGCTCGGCAGCGCAACTGCCAGCCAGATCGCCATCGGCACCTTTCACAGTATCTGCGCGCGCATCCTGCGTGCTGAAATCGCCCTCTACACCAGTGCCGAAGGGCTCTGCTGGCAGCCCAATTTCGTGATCTACGACGAGAGCGACAGCCTCTCCATAGTAAAGTCTGTAATCAAGACCCTTAACCTGGACGAGCGTCTCTTTGCCCCCCGGGAGATGCGTCAGGCGATATCTTCGCTCAAGAATGACGGACTGTCGGCCGCCCGATACAGCGAAGCCGCGCGCAGCTACAGGGAGCAGCGCCTGGCCGATATCTACTCGGCCTACCAGGGCGAGCTTTCACGCAACAACGGGCTCGATTTTGACGACCTGCTTCTGGTTACACTTAGCCTGGCCAGGCATTGCTCTCACGTACGCAAGCGCCTTTCCGACCGCTTCCGGCATATCCTTATTGACGAATTTCAAGATACCAATCCGGTCCAGTACGAGCTCGTGCGGCTGATCGCACCTCAACCTGTCGAATCCTGGCACAAGCGCAGCCTCTTTGTGGTAGGAGATATCGACCAGTCCATCTACTCCTGGCGCAAGGCAGATTTCAGGATCATCCTGGGATTTCAGTCGGACTTCAAGCACGCAGACCTGGTCAGGCTCGAGGATAACTATCGCTCCACCGGCATCATTTTAAAGATTGCCAACAGCATAATTGAGAACAACCAGGAGCGAATCGCCAAGGTGTTGCGCTGCAACCGGGAGGAGGGCTCCCCGGTGCCTGTGTATGAAGCTGACGATGAGATTGATGAAGCACACCACATCGCCTCCGAGCTGAAGAGACTCAAGGCAAGAGGCAGGTCGCTTAAAGATTGTGCTGTGCTCTACCGGACAAACGCTCAGTCAAGGGCAATTGAAGAGGCGCTCGTGCATCATCACATTCCCTATACCATGGTAGGAGCCATACGTTTCTATGAGCGACAGGAGATCAAAGACATCCTGGCCTACCTCAAGCTTGTCTACAATCTCCAGGACGGGCAATCCTTTCAGCGCATCGTCAACACCCCGCGCCGATCGCTGGGCAAAACCACGCTCGAGAAGCTCATGCGCTTCGCCTCAGCCAGGCGCATGAGCCTGGCTGAGGCTGCTGCCTCCGCCGATAAGATAGAAGGGCTCAGCATCCGCGCGCGCGCAGCCCTCCTTAACTTAGCCGCAGCTCTGTCGCGCTGGCAGGCGCAAGCCGCCTGCCTTCCGGTGTCTGAACTCATTGAGATTATCCTGGTGGAAAGCGGATACATGAGAATGCTCGAGGAGGCCGCATCGCTTAAAGACGAGCTATCCTATGGCCGCATTGAGAACCTGCAAGAGTTCCAGGCTGTAGCCCGGGAGTTCGCGCTCCTATCCGATAGACCTGATGTTGAATCCTTCCTGACGAGAATCGCGCTGGTTAGCGATCTTGACAGCGTCAATCTTAGTGAGGCAGCAGTTAAGCTCATGACCCTGCACTCAGCTAAAGGGCTCGAGTTTGACGCCGTATTCCTGGCTGGTCTCGAAGAGGGTTTATTCCCTCATCAGCGCTCTCTGGATCTGCCATCGGCTCTGGAGGAGGAGCGCCGGCTCATGTATGTGGGCGTGACCCGAGCTGAAAATCTGCTTTATCTCTCTTATGCCAGGCGCAGGATGCGCTTTTCCCAGGGTTCCTACGGCGGGTCCATGTATGCCACCGCCAGCCGTTTCTTGGAGGAGATACCAGCTGCGCTGATTGCTGGCTTTCATCCCGCGCTGCCAGCGCCATCATCCAGGCAGCCTGTCCATCTACCGGAGCTCTCAGAATCTGCCCCGGGCTGGTCAGAGGACTCACCAGCGCAGACGGTCGACCAGCCCCTTGAGAGCACCTTCCCCGGCAAAGCTGGCTGGCCACAGCAAAGATCGGCTAACCAGCAAAGCAGGGAAAAGCTGGATGGAGACAGTGAGGTAGGGCTTCAAGCCGAGCGTTTTGCTGTCGGAGACAGAGTCGTACACTCCCGCTTCGGTACCGGCACTGTAGTCGATATCCTCGGGAAGGAAGGCCGGAAGCTCTACAACATCGACTTTCTCAACCAGGGCAAACGACTGCTGGACCCGCGTACAGCCCGACTGGTTAAGCTATCGTAAACACCAGAGCCACACCGCTGCCGACGTGGTAAACATCCAGGCAAGTCACTGCCACCCTTGCCAAGGAGAATACACTTGCAGAGAACCTTTGTTGCAGTCAAACCGGATGGTGTGCAGCGTGGGCTGGTCGGCGAGATAATCCGCCGCCTGGAGCGCTCGGGCTTGAAGCTCATCGGCATGAAGCTAACCCGGGTAAGCACCGCTTCCGCGAATAAGCACTACGGCGAGCACAGGGGCAAGCCGTTTTTCAACGGGCTGGTCAGCTTCATCACTTCAGGGCCGGTAGTCGCGATGGTCTGGGAAGGCAAGGAGGCCGTCTCTGCCGCCAGAAGAACCATCGGCGCCACCAACCCTACAGAGGCCGCCCCGGGCACAATCCGCGGCGATCTGGCCCTGGATATCGGGCGCAACCTTGTTCACGGCTCCGACGGGCTCGACTCAGCAGCCCGGGAGATACAGCTATTCTTCAAGGAGGAGGAGCTCCTGCCTGGCTGGAATAGAAACATCGATGAGTGGGTGGTTGAGATCTAGCCACCATAGCCGGAGTCAGTCTTCCTTACTGTTTCATACACCTGCCTGACTGACAGATCTCGCAGGCAGGCCGTAGTGGACAGCGGGCAGACTCTGGAAAAGCAGGGCTGGCACCAGAGCGACAGCGCCACCGAGTGGCAGTGGTCTCCGTAAGGGCCGTTGCGACCTACAGGAGTGCTGCCGAAGATTCCCACCACGGGGCAGGCTCCGGTAGCTGCAGCCAGGTGCAGTGGTCCGGTGTCCGCTCCCACCACCAGGTCAGACTGTTTGAAGAGAGCAATGAGATCAAGCAAGCTGGTTTGAAGGGTCAAATCCAGAGCGTCGATACCGGGGATATCTTGATGCAACTGCCTGGTGATGCGAGCATTTCTCCCGGCATCAGCCTTGCCGCCAACTAGAGCAATGCGACATCTGGACCCTGATGCAATCATTTTTGCCAGCTCCGACCATCTTTCTTCCGGCCATATTTTGGAGTTCCAGGTGCTTCCTGGTATCAGCACCACATTTCGTACCATACGTTTGTCTGCCACATCGACGCCGCCGAGCATCCGGCGCATCTTGCCGACCGAGCTGTCAGGCGGATGTGGAAGCGGAAACTCAGCAATCATGGCTGCATCATCCATCCTCTTACCTGTAACTTTCCAGCACATGTAGGTAGCCAGCTCCATATTCATGTCCACCACATGCCGCGCGTGCCCGAAGTAATCGCCCGCGTCCACCCTCTCCGTGAGAAAGAGTCCTGCACCTTCCCTGGTGCAAGAGAAACCGTAGCGGTGCCTGGCTCCAGAAGCGGCTGCACACACTGCGCTTTTCAGCAAACCCTGCACATCCAGTGTCACTTCGTATCCCTGTGCACGCACCTCCGCCCAGAAGTCGCCAATTTCGCCAAGAGAGGAAGACCACTGCCACGGCTTGAGCAATCCTCTTATCCACTCCTTTCTGTGCAAAACATGAACTCTGTCCACAGCAGGATTGCCGATTAGCAAAGGAGCTGATGGTGGCTCTACAATCCATCCTATCTGCGCTTCCGGGATGAGTCGCCGGATGGTGGCAGCAACCGGCAACGCATGTATGGTGTCTCCGATGGCGCTAAGTCTGATAATCAGGATTTTCAAGCAGGCGCCTCCGGGTCATGCATCCAATAGTAATGTTTTGTAAAGTTTCTCACACCATGATACCAGCCGCCAGCAGCGGTGCCGCACCAGGTGTAGAGGCAGTTTCGACTGTTCCAACTGCACGTATTTTTCCATGAGACAGGCGGAGATATATTCATCAGGCATGCTGCAGCGTTACATTTGGTAGAATGATCGTGCCACCTTAAGTGGTGGTAGGTGGCAAATTCAAGAAACAAGCCACGACTAGGTTGCCGGCACCACTGGTGGCAACTGCAGGTTGCCTCAGCTGATAGGCGGCCAATCACAAATAAGGAGTGATCGGCCTCAAGGTCGGAGTGAACGGGCACGGGAGTAACCCCGACAAGGACCGCAAGCCGGCCTGGCCATTGTAAACCGAGGAGAGAAACATGGCAGCAAGAAAGATGAAGAAAGCATCCGGCGGAGCCCGCAAGGCTTCTGCCAGACCACGCAAATCTGGTGCAAGGGGCAGAAAGTCGGCAGCACGCAAATCGCCGCGAACCGCCCACAAGGCGCCAGTGGCCCGCAAGGCCATACGCAGGGCAGCCAGCAAACATACAGCCAGGGCCCGGGGCTCAGAAGAGTACCTCGGCTACAGCGGCAAATTCACAGTCCGCCTGCCGAAGTCACTGCACAAGGCTCTTGTGGATAGAGCCGAAAAAGAAGGGGTAAGCCTCAACCTCTTTGTCACCAACGCTCTGTCTCGCACGGTAGCGACTCCCAGGGGAGGCCGATAACCCTTCGGCAGCCAAGAACGGTCAAGAGAGCAGGACTAAGCCTGCTCTCTTGATTTCATTTAAGCGCTCCGAGCGCTTCGTGCCTCGCGCTCTCCGCGCTTGCCCCGCTCGGCTGCGGGTTCCTGGGCCGGAACCCTCCACCTCGCTCCATGCACGTGGATTCAGGAAGCGCTTCGTGCCTCGCGCTCTCCGCGCCCTACACCTGTCGTTGCGTCGCCATCAACCGGGCTTTCCTCTTTACAAGAGGGTCGATCTCCGTGCTGAACTCTACAGGCAGCGTGACATGCAGGACTGCCTGGTAGATCCGCAACAGGGGACAGCAATAGACAGATAAAGATCTTAAAATAGCCAAATCATAAGTAGTAGCCAATACGTAAAGCAACTTTTGCTTATAGACTGCTGATCTTCACATATGCACCTGCCTGACGATCGCCTGAGGGTTGGAAGTATCCATTTAGCAAGAGGTTATGACTGAAGACAGCAACATTGTCGTTCCCATATTGGACCTGCAAGCCCAGTACCAGCAGATTCGCGAACAGATTGAGGAGGAATTGCTCGCGGTGCTGGAGAGCGGTCAATATATCC
>CAYPBX010000135.1:0-6894 GCA_964409075.1 uncultured Candidatus Obscuribacterales bacterium | reverse complement strand
CTCTCTGCTCAGAACAGCCTGGTAGGTGTCTCTGCCTACTGCAATTTCCCGCCTGCATGCAGGGAGAAAGAGATAGTCGGGACGTTTCAGACCGTCAATCTGGAGCGAGTCGCTCGCTTGAAGCCGGATCTTGTTCTGCTTGTCAGCGGACAAGAATCGATTGCCGAACAGCTCGGACGGCATGGATACAAGACCCTACTGCTCGAGAACAGATCGCTGTCCGCGATCAGCGAAAACCTGAGGCGTATCGGCATGCTTACAGGCAGGAGTCGCCAAGCGTCCCTCCTTGCGATGAGCTTCGCCAGGGCAGTCGAGGATCTGCGCACCCTCGTGTCGCCGGAGCGCACACCGCAGCCAACTGTATTTTTCTGTATCTGGTTACGCCCATTGCTCACCACAAGCGGTACCAGTTTTCTGGGAGATGCTATCACCACCTGCGGCGGCAGAAATATAGCCGCCGGGATGCGCTCCAGCTATCCTCACTTCAGCCTGGAGAAGCTGATTATCCAGAATCCGGACGTGATAATCATGCCTGCCGAGTCGCACGCCGAGACGATCCTGACGAGCAAACCCTGGCCGGATCTTAAGGCAACGATCGACCATCATGTTCATTTTCTGCCACCACATGAGGCGGACGTCCTTGCCAGGCCGACCCTGCGCGTCATCTCCGGACTGGCCTGGCTGGCGTCGAAACTTCATCCGGAGTTAGCGGCGGATGTCAGGCAGTGGCAGGGGGAGGCTGAGGCGGCACTTGACAGCGGTGCGAGCAGAAAGATAAACAAAATCTCGGTATATGCATCAACAGACAGCCAGCATGAGCCAATTGCAGTTTGTATAACCAGGTATTCAAAATAGCTAAATATATGTGAAAGCTAGATATAATTGGCCGCTGTCTTCAAGCCACACATGAACCAGGATCAGTGTCGTTCATTTTGCACCAGTGCGGACTTGGGAAATTGCGCCAATATCAATGGTCTTCCTCTCAGCGAGGACGCTAGAGACCTCCAGCAATTGCTAATCCACAAAGAGGGGAGAGTGGGGATCCTACCTGCATGACGCATCTGGTTGTTCTGGGAATTAACTATCACTCCAGCCCGATCGCCATCCGTGAGCGCTTTACAATCCCTTCATACTGCCTGGAGCACGCACTGGCGGCACTCATACGCCTTGGGCATGTTAAGGAAGCGGTTGTGCTTTCCACCTGCAACCGGACCGAGGTCTATGCAGCCGTAACAGAGCTGAGGCCCGGAATCATGGAATTGGAGAGCTTCTTTCTTTCCACCCAAAAAATCGCCGACCACGGGGTTTTGCGTCCAAACTTCAAGCTCCTTAAGGACGATGTTGCTCTTCATCTCTTCCGCGTTGCCAGCGGTCTCAACAGCATGGTTGTAGGGGAAGCGCAGATCCTCTCGCAGGTCAAGGAGGCTTATCAGGCCGCCTTGCACGCGCGCACAACAGGGCCCATTCTAGGAGAGCTCTTCAAGCTCGCGCTCTCCTGCGGCAAGAGAGTTCGCTGTGAGACAACAATGGGACAGAGGGCAGTCTCGGTGAGCTCCGCCTCCGTGGAGCTGGCGCGAAACATGCTGGGACCTCTCTATGACAAGACAGCGCTTGTTGTCGGCGCCGGCCGCATGTCCCAGTCCTGCATCAAACACCTGCTCGGCGAGAATGGAGCCGGGCGTGTGATTGTCGTAAACAGGCACAGAGAAAGAATCGAGAGGTTGCTGGGCAACAAGCTTCCCAATCGTCACCGGCTGCAAGCCGACTTTGATTTCGAAGATCGTTACACCCTGGCGGGAGCGGTCGACATGATTATCGTGGCAACCAGCGCGCCCACCTACCTGATGGAGCCAGCAGCTCTGTCAGAAACGCTCTCCGGCAGCAAGGTTTGCATAATCGATATCTCGGTTCCTCGCAACGTCGATCCCGCCGTCTCCAAGATGCCCGGTGTGCATCTCTTAAATTCCGACGACCTGGCTGAGATCGTCCGGCTGAACCTGGCCGAGCGCGCGTCTCTCACCGCCGATGCCGAAGAGATTGTCTTCCAATCCCTGGAAGCCTTTCACGCCTGGCAGCGCTGCCAGATTGTCGCTCCTACAATAACTGTCCTCAGGCAAAAAATCGAAGAAATCCGCTTAAAGTACCTGGCATCTCGCAGCTCCTCCTCTTTTCCCAAAGACAATGAACTCGAGTCCGTAAGCCGCTCGATTGTCAATCAGATACTGCATCACCCGACAGCTAAGCTGAAAGCGACACAAAACCTGGACGTCCTCCAGCAACAAGCGGAGGCTCTCCGCACACTCTTTGAGCTGGACCTGAAGGACACTCAGGATATGGCGGCATCAAAGCCGACTGTCACTCTGGATTCAAAGGAAGAGCGTTGCACGAGCATGCCTGCCGCCACCAGTAAGCGGATCGCCAGTGTCTGATTCCACAAACAGCCAGGTAAGGATCGGGACACGAAAGAGCGAACTGGCACTTCTCCAGACGCAAGCAGTCATAACAAAGATTACTGAAATAGATCCAGAGATTGACTTTCAGATCGTCACTATAACTACCAGCGGTGACAGGAGGAGGGACAGACCGATAGCTGAGCTGGGCGAACAGGGAGTCTTCGTCAAGGAGCTCGAGGAGGCGCTCCTCAATGGGGTGGTTGATCTTGTTGTGCACAGCATGAAAGATCTGCCCACACAAACACCCAAAGGGCTGATCCTGGCAGCCGTATCCGAACGACTCGATCCGCGTGACGTCCTGGTAAGCAAGGGGCGCATCCCTCTTGCCGGGCTGCATCCCGACTGGCGCGTCGCCACCTCCAGCCGTAGGCGGATTGCTCAATTGAAAGCTGTGCGGGGCGATCTTGCCTATGTGGACATACGGGGCAACATTCCCACGCGGCTGAGACAGTTTGATGACGGCCACTGCGAAGCGATGATACTGGCGGCGGCCGGGCTCCAGCGTCTCGGACTGACGGACCGAATCAGCGAATACCTGGGGTTCGACACGAGCGTGCCGGCAGTTGGGCAGGGCGCGCTCGCCTGTGCGGTGCGGGACGAGGACTCCTGGGTTAAGACCCTCGTAAGTAAGATAGATGATCCTACCAGCCGAGCAGAAGTCACTGCCGAACGCGCATTTCTCCGCTGGCTGGGCGGTGGCTGCTCCATTCCCATCGGTGCCGTCGCCAGGCATCTGACTGACGGGTCGCTTGAGCTAACCGGTTGTGTGGCTGCAGCAGACGGCTCCCGCATACTCAGAAAATCTCACTCCTCTATACCAGACCAGGCAGAAGCGCTAGGGCAAGAGCTTGCTCAAATCATGATAGACAGCGGCGCCCTCTCCATTCTCGGAGATCTCGCCTCTCAGCCACCATCTGCGATATCGCCGCCTTGAGGCAACGGCTATGGCCAATCAAGCACCGCTCGAGAGAATCAGCGTCCTGGTTACCCGGGCTTGCCACCAGTCGAGCCAGCTAAAAGAGAAGCTGATGGCATTGGGAGCTGACTGTGTTGAGATCCCCGTCATCGTGATTGCACCGCCCGCCTCCTGGGCAGCTCTCGATGAGGCGCTCGAGAATATCTCCAGATACAACTGGCTGATCTTTGCCAGCACCAATGCTGTGTCGGCTTGCCTCAACCGGCTTGCCAGCCTGAGGAAATCAAAAGATATTCTCAGTAAGACCAAGATAGCAGCTATCGGCCCGGCAACAGCCCGAGCTGCAAGACTAGCCCGGCTTAAGATTGCCTTTCAACCCGAAAGCTTCATCGGCGAGTCCCTGGTGGCAGAGTTTCCCGGCTACCCAGAGCTCGAAGGCTGCTGCATTTTGTGGCCGCGAACCAATGTAGGCAGAGAGTATGTACTAAATTGCCTGGAGAAAGCTGGGGCAAGAGTAGACACAGTCGAGGCCTACCGTACAATAATGCCGGCCAACAGCAATGAGCTGGCAGGTCGACTGGCAACTCTTCTCAAAGACAGGAAGATCGACGTGATCACCCTGGCCAGCAGCCAGACGGCACGCAACCTCGCCCGGCTCATCCGACTCGCCCTGGCAACGGGCCAAGATGAAAAGGAGCCTTTAGCACAGAAGATGCGAAATCTTCTCGATAGTGTCACAATTGCCAGCATTGGTCCTCAGACCAGCCAGACGGCTGTCGAAGAGTTCGGTCGAGCCGACCTGCAGGCAAGAGAGTATACGATTGACGGACTGGTTGCCGCCCTGGTGGAGTACATACAACAAAATGCCTTGCATCCCACCTGACAGCCGTCCTTCCAGAGGCAACAGCGCTTTTGACATTGATTCAAGCCGAGCAGACCTGCGGCGGCACCATCATGGGCAGCAGCAGAGGCGCAGATCAATTCAACCTTCTTACCCCCGATTTAACTCAGCCGATACGATGTCTATGCTGCTGCTGTCACTCCTTGCCGTAGCGTGCCTCTGGTCGTGCGACAATCTATCGCTGCCTGGTGTATCAACTCCGGATCGCAATGACATCCGGAGGCGCTGGCAGGAAAGCAACAGAATGGGGCTGCAGGCGCTCGAGTCAAAGGACCCCCGCTTAGCCCAAAAGTATTTTGAGGGCGCGCTCAGACAGGCAAAATTACTCGGCAACATCGCCCCTGAGTATGCAGCAACACTCAACAACCTGGCATCTGCTTATCAGCAGTCCGGTGACTTCCGCAAGGCACAGCAGTCATACGAAGATGCGCTTGCTGCTTTCAAGGAATCATCCGGCTTTGACCATCCAGCCGTCGCCATGGTATGGGAGAACCTGGGCGGCCTGTTTGTTGAAAAGGGGGATCTCGACAATGCCGCTTACGCTTACAAACAAGCGCTGATGGTTCTCGAGGCAGCCCGAGAGCCAGACAAGAAGAAGATCGCCACCAATCTGCACAATCTGGCCAAGACCTACCGGCAACAGGGGGAGTACACTCTGGCAGAACCGCTGTACAAGCGGGCTCTAAAGACCCGCGTATACGCTCTCGGTACAGACGATCCAACCGTGATATCAGATCTAGACAACTACTCGCAAATCCTGCGGGCTGTCGGAAAGATACGCGAGGCAGAGGCTATCGAGAAGATTGCCGCCAGGCAGAGGTCAAAGCAAGCGCCGGGCAAAGAGCCCGACTGAACTTGGGCCGGTCCGCTGCTTGAGAACCAGAATTTCTAATGCTCAAGGTTTTCGTGCATCTCGGTTGGGTGTGTATACTTGCGGCACGTTGCTTTAATAATTTATCCGGATTTCCACTTTACTACGGGATTTTAGATACCACATGGACTTCTGGGCAATTGTGCTACTTTGCGCCTTTCTGTTCGGCATTATGGGCTGGGGTATGACCTTGTACTTCTACATCGTCTACTGGTGGTGCGACTGGCAGGAAGGAAATCCAATAAACTGGGGATTTGATACGGTAACGCTCGTCACGGTGCCATTCGCCTATCTGTTTGTGATCATCGAGATAGCCCTTCTATATGGCCGCTGAGCGCTACTTCGTCACCCGCCACAGGCGACTCCGACAAGCCTCCTGCCTAAGCACCTCACCGCCTCTGCAAACTGCTTCTGCAAACTGCTTCTGCCAAACTCTATTTCAAGTAGGCCTTGACGACACCAACAAGCATCTCGGCTGCCTTCTCCTGGTCGGGATTCGGCGGGCGGCTCGGATCAAGAACATGGCAGCGAATCTGATCCTCCATTATCTCGCTCATCAACCCGTTGATGGCCCCGCGACAGGCAGCGATAGTTTGCAAGATGGACGCACATTCGTGATCGTCGCTGAGCGCCTTTTCAACATAATCCAGCTGCCCTCTAATCCGGCGAACACGGTTGATCAGCTTCTGCTTGTCTTTGATCTCATGCGCCATGCATTTAATTCCCGGTAGCGGCCTGACCACTAACATATAATACCCTTATGGATTCCCCGGCAAGGCAAACAGTAAGGGGACATCTACAGCGGCAGGAGTTAGAATCATAGGCGCCGACAGGGGCTGGCAGAAGAATGGCCGAAACGACTGAGCAGGAAAAAGGCAGGCAGAATCAGAAAAACTGGATGTTGTTTGGCAAAGAAGCGCGTTTCAGGCAATCCATCTATCAGCTTAAAGGAGAGAACGGCTGGCGCCCGCAGCATCCTGTACCTGAAGAGCTGCGGCAACGAGTGCGCGCGGCAGAAGAGCAAAGCGCTCTGGAAAGCGGCCCTGCCAGACTGGCTTCGGCAGGTGGCCAGGACATCGAGCGCCTTGCTGTTCTCGACAACCTTACCGAGCTGCTCAACACCCGCAGCTTCGTAAAAGAGTTGAAGGACGAGATACACCGCTCCCAAAGATACCGGCGCCCTTTGTCACTCTGCATGGTCTCGATCGATCGATTTGCCGAGCTTGTTGAGGAGCATGGTCCGTTGACAAGCGATGCGGTGCTGAGAGTGGTAGCCGGCGTCGTGCGCCAGACAGTTCGAGATAAGGACATTGCCGCTGTTTTCTCTGAGCACGAGATAGCCGTGATTTTCCCAGAGACGACCACCGCAGAGGCCGCTGTCATAGCAGAGCAGCTGCGCGACAGAATAGGAACACAGGCCATTTCGCACAACTGGCAACAGTTGACCATCACGGCCAGCCTGGGATTGGCTTCTTTTCCCAATCATGCCCCGGACTACGAAGAGCTCATCGCTCGGACGCTTCAAGCAATGGCAGTAGCCAGAGCGCGCGGCGGCGATCGCGTCTGTGCTGCGTAAATCCTTCTTGGTTGCCATGCACTTTGTGACCAAGAATTCCCACGCCAGGAGTCCACCGTTTTCGGGGGCGGGACACCAGTGGTTGTTTCATAACCTGTATTGGCCGAATCCTTTCTCAAATTGTCCTGACCTATTCACCGATGTAGTAAAGGGTTGGGAGTCGGGATTTCATGAGGG
>CAYPBX010000134.1:0-6906 GCA_964409075.1 uncultured Candidatus Obscuribacterales bacterium | reverse complement strand
CCTTCCTGCGCGCCATCCAGGCGCACTCACCTGTGAATGCCCATGTAAGACCTGAGCCGGCACCGATGCCCGGCTATCAACACCAGATAATCATGGCTGGCGGCACGTTCATTGAGGGGTCGACCATAGAGTTGTCTGCCGACGGCCCCCTGCGCCCACCTTACGCAGCTTACCTGCAGGGCGGCTTGAGCTATCTTCACATAAAATTGGCGCTGGAAGGCGCCTTGCAGGGTGCCTTTGCAGGTGAATTTCCCTTTCTGAACGTTTAAACATTTGTTCATAGGCTGACTGAAATCACTAATCTTATTTAAAATTACCGGTAAAGACGCCGGGGGATATGCCTGTGGTTGCTGAGATCTCAGCGAGACAGAGCACTCGCTTGAATAAGAAGACCGATCTCAAGATATTTTCTGGCACAGCCAATCCAGAGCTTGCCCGCGAGGTAGCTGATTATCTCGAGACCGAACTCGGGCAGGTGAGAATCTCGCCGTTTGCAGACGGCGAGATTTATGTACAGATACAAGAGAGCGTGAGAGGAGTGGACTGCTTTGTCATGCAATCCACTTGCAGCCCTGTCAACGAGAATCTAATGGAGCTGTTGATCCTTCTGGATGCGCTCAAAAGAGCAAGCGCCGGGCGAATAACTGTTGTAATGCCTTACTTTGGCTATGCACGCCAGGACAGGAAAGCTGCCGGGCGCGAAGCGATTACCGCAAAGCTGGTCGCGGATCTCCTCACCACAGCCGGGGCTCACCGGGTCGTAGCTCTTGACCTGCATGCTCCCCAAATCATGGGCTTTTTCAATATCCTGGTGGATCACCTCTATGCCAGCCCGGTGCTGCTCGAGTATATCCGCTCCCTGAATCAGGGCGACCGGGTAATTGTCAGCCCTGATGTCGGCGGTGTGGCACGCGCGCGCGCATTTGCCAAGAAACTAGATGATGCCCCGATCGCTATCATCGACAAGCGCCGCAGCCAGCACAATGTGGCTGAGGTCCTGCATGTCGTCGGCGAAGTACAGGGCAGGGTCGCCATCATGGTCGATGACATGATCGACACAGCCGGCACCATGGTCAAGGCTGCCGAGCTTCTCAAGCAGGAGGGAGCGTCTGCTGTTTACGCCTGCGCGACGCACCCGGTTCTCTCGGGACCTGCCAATGAGAGGATCGACAAGGCCCCCATCGAGCAGGTAATTGTCACCAACTCCATTCCGCTGGACAGATCAAAAACATCAGCCAAGATCGTCCAGGTAAGCGTAGCCAGGCTGTTGGGTGAGGCCATCGCCCGCATTCGCGATGATTCATCCGTCAGCGAGCTCTTCCAATAGCATGCTTATCGAGACCTTTCCAGTCGGCCCGTTGCAGTGCAACTGCTCGATTATCGCTGACGCCGAGAGCGGGCAGGCAGCTGTCGTTGATCCGGGCGGCGACCCGGGCAACATCATAAAGGCCGTCGAGAGGCACGGTCTTACGGTCAAGTACCTCCTGCACACCCATGCTCACTTCGATCACATACTGGGCGCGAAAGCTGTAAAGGAAGCAACCGGAGCTTCAATCTGCCTGCATAAGGAAGACCAGTGGCTCTACGACAATCTGGACAAGCAGCTGTCGCTCTTCGGCTTCAAAGCCGATGAGCCGCTGCCGGTTGACAGGTACCTGGAGGACGAAGAGACTGTCGATCTGGGCACGCTCCGCACCAGGGTCATCCATACCCCCGGACATACACCAGGAAGCCTGTGTTTCCAGACGCAGAACAAGGATGCGGTGCTCCTCCTGGCTGGCGATACGCTCTTTGCCGGCAGCATAGGCAGGACAGATCTCTGGGGCGGATCATTTGAGGCTATCATCAAGTCAATCCGCCAGAGGCTGCTCACTCTTGATGACGGAACACGGGTGATACCAGGTCATGGCCCTGAGACCGATATCTGGTCGGAGAAGCGCAGCAATCCGTTTCTGGCGTGATTTTGCTTGCTGCGAACCGATCCTCCTTTTTCTTGCCTCACTGCTGATCTCTTCAGCGCACCTGTTCCTTTCAGGCGCACCCAACCTGACGATAATATTCGACTCACAAGGGTTCTTAGGCCTGGTCGCCGCCTGCAATCAAGTATTCACTGCTAATCTGCTCTCTAAGGTGATGCATTATCTTGCTTCCGGCTGCCCGGAGGCTATGCGCGCCGAGCTTGCTCTAAGTCTCCTGCCTGCACTGGATCTCCTGAAATCAGGGCCCACACTGCCCGCCATCCTCGGGCCTGTGTATGCAATTGTCGGCAAGGCAGTTACCCAGGCAAACTGGGAGATTGCTGCCTGGACCATGATCACCGTACAGGCGCTTGTGCCACCACTTTTGTGGCTAACCGGACAAGAGATCGGTGGCAGAGCAGTAGCGCGGGTAGCTGGACTCATAGCCATCACTTATGCTCCCTTCACCATCAACGCCTCGCGCATCCTTCTCGAGCTACCTGCCTGCCTGTTCCTCTCCATCCTTGTATATATGGCTCTGCGCCTTTCTGTTGAGCGAAAAAACGGTCAAGATGGCATATTGTGCAACATCGTGCTGTTACTGGAAGGGTTTGCTTTTGGAGCGGCAGGAGCAGCACTGACGATAAGCAAGTCCACGCTTCTTGTCCTACCCCTGCTTCTGGCAGTCGAGGCAGCCTGTATCATCTGGCTTGCCTGCAGGCGTTTTTCAATCTCGTGGCTGTCCGGCGTCCTGATCGGATCCTTTGTAGTCCTGGCACCATGGATGATAGCTACACAGATACTGACCGGAAAACCGACGATACTGGTAAAGCGTCATGGCGCCTATAACCTCTGGGCCGGGTCCAATCTCGCCTCCGACGGCTGGGACGCTGTGCCATGCAGGTATGTCAACCACCCGGAGGAGTTTCCGCTTAAGCCGCGCGCAGTCTTAGAGAACATCGCCAGCCAGGCTCGCCAGCATCCGTTTGAATTTGCTTCTCTTAGCCTGCGAAAACCAGCCAGGATCATCTCGTCACCATGGAACGATTTTCAAAACAGCTGTTTCGGACAGAGCTGTCGCCTTCAGCTCTGGTGGCACGAGTTGCTGCTCCTTTTCGCCTCAATCGGATTCTTCGCTTGCCTCTCGCGTTTCTCGGTCACCAGAGAGCGTGCCTGGCTGACAGCCGCGGTCATAGCTGTCACCGCGATCCTTTATCATCTCGCCATCTACTCGCCCTTCATCTCCATGAGCAGGTATTTTTTCCCTGCCATGCCGGCTGTAGTTATTTTAGCTGCACTGGGGCTTTGCTGGTTAGTCGAGAGGATGCGAGGCCGACACAGCAGGGATTATCTGACGCTGGCCTGGACTACATTTATTTGAGCGTTCTCCTGCAGGTGCCAGCGCTTGCAGGTCCAACTAGAAATCAGTTGCTAGTGGATGTAGCTCGCTTTTGCGGAGTAGGTACTACCACAGCTGTCACCAGCACGATTATTTTGTTAGGGCTGAGTGCCTGGCTCTATCTCCTCTGGCGAGCAATCAGATTTTCTCAACGCGAGCAGAATGCCAGAGCAAGCCGAGCGTCAGCGCAATCGCAGCCTTCCGGCAGCACTGCCTCACCCGATCCAGGCAATGTCTCCAACCTCCGAGAGCCAGAACACAATCAAACCGTCAGGCTGCCCGCCTGGCTGGCAGGCACCGGCATCATCTTTGCTGTATGTGTCTTTCTCTGTACCGCGGCAAGCGTTGTCCACAATCTGAGCACGATGGAATGGCAATATCGATTGAATTGCGGGTTGCGACAGCTTAAAGTCGCCTTTAACCTCGCTTCGGGTCCAAGCCTCCTTTCTCCGCAAGAAAGGCAACTTGCTTTTGTCACGAATCCTGGATCATCCGCTCAGCACCTTCCAGAAGCGTCACAGGAGAGAAGCACCAGGAAAACGAGCTGGCCGTTACAGATAGTTTCCCAGACAGCCAGCAAACAGAAAAATTTGAGACACCCACGCTGGCTGCTCCTTGTGGATGCGCTTGACCTGGGTCATGCCCGCCATCGCCAGGCCTTCGGTAATCTCCTCATCTCAGTCAACGGTAAGATGGTGCACGATCGGCTGCGCCCGCTCTGGTCCGTCGACTCATCCACTAGGGAGTATTTTGTTTACCTGCGCTCCTTTGCCTCATGCGCTGGCACCAACCCTGATCAGTTCCGCCAGTGGTGGTGCCTGGATGTGCCTGGAGAGCTCATTAAGAAGAATAGAATCAACAGTGTCGAGTTCTATCTAACCGATACCGATGTTTCTGGTCGATGCCTTATATTTGGTGACTACGCCGGCAAGGCCAATTATCACACGCTATCTCCACGCTACTTTTCCTGGGTAAAAGGATTCTTCGCTGATACGCCCGGCGAAAGCCGCCTCAGCCTCTCCCTGCCTAAGGAAGCAGGAAGTAGATCCGACTTAATCATCCCGAGAGTTATTATTGTTCGTGTAGATGAGAGGCGTGAGAACATTGACGTCGCTGACACAAGCGATCGCTCGATCCCCGCGCATAGGATCATCAGCACCGAGATCAAGAGTTCTCCCCACACCAGAATCTCACTGCCGACAGGCAAAATCGGCAACAGAAGAGAGAACTCCCTTTTAATTTATGACCTGAATGGAGCCCGCTGGGACAGACTCAGCCAGGCCCGCTCCTCTGCCGTATGCATAGCCGTCGCAGGCGAGTGCCGCTGTCCGAGTGGATCCGGTATTGCCAGTCTAAGCATGATCGAGACGCTTGATGATGGTGCTGTCTCCGTTCCGGAAGTGGCACCAACTCCACCGGACTACATGGAGGTGTCGCAACGCTGGCAGAGCTTCGCCTTCGAAGACATATGCCCGCTTATCCGAGTAGATGCGCGCTCCCGTCATGCCGATCAATTGAGACAGTTCTCGCTTGCGGGGCTGCGGATCATCTGTGCTGGCAGTTCCTGGTGGGATGTGCTCGCCTACGGGCAGTACCAGGCTCGTAAGCCGGTTGAGTTTCGCAATCTATCTGTGGCAATTTCTCCGATCGATCAGCTGGATCTCGAGAGAGCATCCTGTGATATCTACCGGGCAGAGCCACTGTCGGCCATACGATCAGAGCGGCCGCCTGCAGCCAATACTGACTGATGCTCTCGCCTGGCTGCTTGTCTGGATGACAATTCGACACCCTGCTTATGTTCTATGATCCTGTGTTATAGTAAGGGAGTGGAGCGCAGGGGAATCGAACCCCTCCAGGAGGATTATCAGGCCACCTCGCACGCCAGTGCTGCGCCCCACAAGCTTTTAGGACTGATTTGCCGGTGACATCCTGGATGAGTCTGAAGGACTCCCGGATATATAGACGTGCGACTGCCAGCCTAAGTTCAATGTTGCTATTGAGCGTTCTCTAGGGGTTTGAAAAACCCCTGCTGCAAGCTGTAACTTGATTTCGGAGCGCTTTATTTCGAGAATAAGTGCTCGCCGAGTTAAGCCGAGGCGCCGTAGTCATTACACCTCACCAATGACAAGCCAGAGATGACAGTATATGATCCATGCCCGGGAAGACCAGACGCACTTATCGAACCTGGTCCTCTCAGGGGGAAGTAGCCTGCGTGAGCGCTCAAACAATTTCAGCATCCACCTCAACAGCCGAAGAAGGATTCACTCGATCCTTGCCGAATATTCTGCTGCTAGCCGATGTTCCTCCCTGCAAGGGGCATGCTGGCACGCTCAATCTTCTGCAGCTGTGCGACCTGCTTCCTTATGAAAAACTGCGCGGCTTTTTCATAGTCAATCCAGATATTGGTATCACCATTGACGCCAAATACCAGAGCCTACCGCAGAAGGTTCTGCGAAAACCAAGAGAGCGCCAGCCACGCTCATTGCCGGGAGCGCTCGGTTCCTTGCAGTGCTTTGTGCAGGAATGCCACACGGAATTACGTACTGTACCGCGCCTTGCCAAGGATCTTGAGGAGTTCATGCAACGGCACGATTGCGAGCTGGTATGGTGCGTAATCCAGGGGCAGACGATGATTCGCATAGCGCGAGAGATCCAGCTGCGCACGAGGCTGCCTATGGTCACTCAAGTTTGGGATCCGCCTGAATGGTGGCTGAGAGAAAACATGGTGGATGGCTGGTCGCAGCAGCGCGTCTTATCAACCTTTGCCGAGGTGATTCGGGACTCGCGTGCCTGCGCAGCAGCCTCCTGGGCGATGGCAGACGATTACTGTAAGTTATATCAATGCAATGCCCTGCCGGTAATTGCTGGACTGGACGCTCGCCTCGCAAAAGAGCCTAAAGAGAGCCTGAATGACTCCGATACTCTGATTATAGGCTGCGCCGGTCAGATTTACGCTTTGGCGGAATGGGACAGTCTGATAGCTACACTGGATGCTGTCAAATGGCGCATAGAAGGTCGCCGTGTAATCGTCAGGGTGCTGGGACCGGGCAATTATTTCTGGAGCCGTACACCCAGGCATGTCGAGTTTCTAGGCATGAGAGAGCAAGCAGAGACAATCGACATTCTCTCCACATGCGACATCTGCTATTGTCCATACTGGCTGAACCCTGTCTTTGAGAAGGAAGCAAGACACAGCTTTCCTTCTAAGCTTACAAGCTACCTTGCCTCCGGGCGTCCAGTTCTCTTTCATGGCCCTGAATACGCCTCACCGGCACGTTTTCTCAAAAAACACGATGCCGGCCTCATCTTAAGCGGTTCATATAAATCAGAGATTCTAAATGCGCTTGAGCGATTGGTTTTTGACCGGGAGAGATATCTCGAGCTAACTACAAATGGCAGCAGGGCTTTTCACACCTATCTCACGGCCGCTCAAATGCGGGGGCAATTTTTCCGATGTCTGGATTTGGCAGTCGCCACAGGACCGTCAACATGAATGTATTGCAAGTGAGTTACACCGATCGCATGGGCTCACGCTTTAACGGCCAGGAC